>JAURMY010000179.1 GCA_030830465.1 Alphaproteobacteria bacterium | reverse complement strand
TTCATCGGCATCGAACGGGAAGAGGCCTATCGCAAGGTCGCGCAGAAGCGCATCGACAACGCCCGCAAGTTCGACACCAACGCGCTGGACGTCTCAACCTCCAAGCGCGCCGAGCCTCGCGTGCCGTTCGGACAGGTGGTCGAACGCGGCCTGTTGAACCCCGGTGAAATTCTGGTCAGCGCGCGCGGCAAAACCGCCAAGGTTCGCGCCGATGGCACCCTGATTTCCCGCGACACGCGCGGTTCGATCCATCAGGTCGGGGCCGCCCTTGAAGGCGCGCCCAGCTGTAACGGCTGGACCTATTGGCATTTCAAACGCGACGGCAACACCATCCCGATCGACCTTTTGCGTCAACAGATCAGGGCCGAGATGCTGAAGTCCGCCTAACGCCATTACCGCCGGTGCCTGAGGCCCAAGCTTAAGGTGCACAACTGACCCCGCCCCAGTGGCGGGGTTTTTTCATGGCTCAGCCGGAAACCGGGGGCGGATTGCTGCCATCCTTGTAGGGCTTCCAATCGGTGATCTCGGGATAAAACATTGTTCGCCAGTGCCGCACGCGCGGGTTCATCCGCCAGCGCCACAGGGGCGGGATCATCGCCAGGGCCGTCATCACCGGATAACCTTGCGGCAGTTGCGGCGCCTCGGACACATCGTAATGCTGCAACAGCGGAAACCGCCGGTCGGGTTTATAGTGATGATCAGAATGGCGTTGCAGATTGATCAACAGCCAGTTTGAAACCCGGTGCGAGGCGTTCCAGGAATGATGCGGCTTCACATGCTCATACTTGCCGCCGCCCAGATGTTTGCGCGTCAGGCCGTAATGTTCCACGTAATTCACCAGTTCCAGCTGCCAGATGGCCACCAGCGCCTGAAACACAAACAGCGCCACGCCGGTCCAGCCCCCCAGCAGAAAGGCCGCCAGCAGCATCAGAAACTGTAACCCGGCATAGCCGTAAAACGGATTGTCAAACCGCCACGCACTGTGCCCGCGCCGCGCCTGCATGGCCTTTTCCGCGCGCAGGGACGACAACAGGCACTGCACCAGAACCCGCGGAAAGAACCGGTGAAAGCCTTCATTGTAACGCGCCGTGACCGGGTCGCGCGGTGTCCCGACATAACGGTGATGCACCAGCAGATGTTCAGACCGGAAATGACCATACAGAACCATCGCCAGCAGAAAATCCGCCGACAGCCGTTCATACCGGCCTTTTTGATGCATCAGTTCATGCGCGTAGTTGATCCCGATGGTGCCCGAGGCAACCCCGACCCCAAAAAACAGCAGAACCGTTTCCAGGGTCGAAAAGCCGCCATTCGCCACCGCAAGGATTGAACCGAAGACAATAAAAACCTGAACCGGCGGCCAGATCAGCGTGACCAGCCGATACCAGAACAGATCAGAGTCCGGTGTCTGCGGGTCCGCGTTGCGGGTCTCAAGCCCGGTGAGCGCATCCAGAATGCCGTAAAGACCCCAGGTGTAGAACGGGAACAACAAGACCGTCATACCGCCGTAAGTCCAGGCCAGAAGAACAATCGGAATGAATGTCAGTGACAGCCAGAACGGCAGGGCGCGGGACAGTCTGGGGATCTCGGCGGCTGGGATCATTGCACCTTCCAATGTCGTTTGCGGCACTATAGCCGCGCGGGCCGGTTTCTCAAATTCCAAAATGGCCGGCGGCCAGATCATAGGCCTTGCGCATCACCGTCGGCAGCGCCGCCTTGTCAAATTCATTTGCACCCCAAAACGCGCCGGTTTCCGGGCGGCTTTCCATCGGCAGGGTTGCCACGCTGATTTCAAGGATCAGGTGGAAATGGGTGAAGGTGTGGCGCACCTCGCCCGCCAGTGTGGTCCAGTCTGCATTTGCGGGCGGCGCGGCAATCGCAACCTCGGCCCAGTCACCGCCAGGCCAGCCCAGCATGCCGCCCAACAGCCCCTTGTCGGGCCTGCGCTCCAAAAGCCAGGCACCGTCACCGCGGCGACCCACATAAACGATGCCCCGCCTTGTCGGTTTCACGGCCTTGCGGCTCCGGGCCGGCAGGGTGTTTTGAATGCCCCGGTCCCGCGCTCCGCAGTGCGACCCCAACGGACACAGACCGCAGGCCGGGTTGCGCGGGGTGCAGATGGTCGCGCCCAGATCCATCACCGCCTGGGCATAGTCCCCCGCCCTTAGCGCCGGTGTCTGCTCAGCGGCCCGTCTGACAAGGTCCGGCTTGATCCCCGGCAGGGGATCGGTCACGGCAAACAGCCGCGCCATCACCCGTTCCACATTGCCATCGACCACCACTTCACACCGGCCAAACGCGATCGCGCCGATTGCGCCCGCCGTATAGGGCCCGATCCCCGGCAGGTTCAGCAGCGCCTCGCGGGTTTCAGGGAATTTCCCGCCATATTCCCCCGCCACCACACGCGCGCATTTCAACAGGTTGCGCGCGCGGGCGTAATATCCCAACCCGGCCCAGGCGGCCATAACCTCGGCATCCCCGGCGGTGGCAAGATCCTGTACGGTCGGCCAGCGCGCGGTAAACGCGGCATAATACCGGCCCACTGCGGCCACGGTCGTTTGTTGCAGCATGATTTCCGACAGCCACACGCGGTAAGGATCCGGCAACACCCCTGCCCGGCTTTGCGCCGGGGGAACCCGCCACGGCAAGGCCCGCGCATGGCGGTCATACCATCCCAGCAGCAGATCGCTGATCCTGTTTTTTGCGTCACGCAATGTTTATCGCCCCGTTTCGTGCTTCCGACTGGTATCAAATGTCAGAGCCGTTACAATAGCCCGCAGATTGAATGTGGAAACCCATGACCGGACCGGACACAAACGCCAAATCAAACAAACGCCTTTCGCGCGGTTTTGTGCAGACCGGCGGCGTTCTGAATGCCAGCATCCGAAAAGCGGGCGAAAAGCGCGGTTTTGCCCAATCCCGCCTGCTGACCCACTGGGCCGAGATCGTCGGCCCGTCCATCGCCGCCATGACCGAACCCGTCAAAGTGTCCTATGGCCGTGACGCATTCGGGGCCACGCTGACCCTTTTGACCAACGGCGCCAATGCGCCGGTCGTACAGGTTGAATTGCCGCGCATCCGCGAAAAGGTAAACGCCTGTTACGGCTATGCCGCCATTTCGCACATCCGGATCACCCAGACAGCCGCCACCGGCTTTGCCGAACAACAGGCACCGTTTGCAACGGCGGGCGCGCCCCCCAAAGCCGATCCCGCAAAAACCGCCGAAATCGACGCCTCTTTGGGCGATGTCGCCAGTGACAATCTGCGTTCCGCGCTTGCAGTGCTGGGGCGGAATATCATATCCCGAAATCAGACCGGAACTTCATGAAGGGCCTTATCCATGTTTCGCAATTTGTTTCGCAATCTTTTCCCCTCTCTTATCCTGCTGGCGCTGGTCGTCGGCGGCAGCTTTATCTGGGTGAACTCGCAGAACAAGGCCCCGACCAACGTCGCGACGATTGACACTTTGCAAAGCATCGTCGACACGGCCGCGGAAACCGGCAACGCGTCAGCAGTTGAGGAAATGACGATCGGGGATGAAAACGCCAAGGTCACGGTGATTGAATACGCGTCTTTTACCTGCCCGCATTGCGCCCATTTTCATGACACCGTCTATGGCCAGATCAAGGCCAACTATATCGACACCGGCAAGGTCAAATTTGTCATGCGCGATGTCTATTTCGACCGGTTCGGCCTGTGGGCGGCCCAGATTGCCCGCTGTGACGGCAAGGCAAAATTCTTTGGCATGTCCGATCTGATCTATTCCAAACAGCGCGAATGGCTGGCCGGCGGCGATCCGGCGGTGATTGTGGAAAACCTGCGTAAACTGGGCCGGATTGCCGGGATGGACAACGACAAGATGACCGCCTGCCTGCAAGACGATCAAATGATCGAAAATCTGGTCAAGGCCTTCCAGGACAACACCACCAAAGACGAGATCAACTCGACCCCGTCTTTCATCATTGACGGGACAAAATACTCCAACATGTCCTACGACGATTTCGCCAAGGTCCTGGACGCGGAACTGGCGAAATAATCATGGCCACCACACCGCTGGAGGGGCTCAAGGTGCTTGAACTGGCCCGTATTCTTGCGGGTCCGTGGGCCGGTCAGACCCTTGCTGATCTGGGGGCCGAAGTCATCAAGGTTGAAGCGCCCGAAGGCGATGACACCCGCCGTTGGGGGCCGCCCTTCGTGGCGCGGGGCGATGATGTTTCCGCCGCCTATTTCCACAGCTGCAACCGGGGCAAACAATCGATCACGCTCGATTTCCGCACCCCGGAAGGACAGGCAACCGTGCGCGCGCTTGCCGCGCAGTCGGATGTGGTGATCGAGAATTTCAAGGTCGGCGGTCTGGCCAAATACGGGCTGGATTACGACAGCCTGAAAGCGGTCAACCCGCGCCTGATCTATTGTTCCATCACCGGTTTCGGGCAAACCGGCCCTTATAGGCAGCGCGCAGGATATGATTTCCTGATGCAGGGCATGGGCGGCA
>JAURMY010000178.1 GCA_030830465.1 Alphaproteobacteria bacterium | reverse complement strand
CGAGGCCGCCGAGGCCGACAAGGCCACCTATTCCATCGCCGATGCCAATATCCTGCTGGAGGGCAATGTTATCCTGACACAGGGCAAAAACGCGATTTCCGGGCAAAAGGTCATCATCGACCTCAACGACGGATCGGCCCGCGTCGAAGGCCGTGTGAAAACCATTTTCAACACTGGCGCAAAAAAGTGACGGATCGGCCGTTTCTGGAATTGGCAGACGGCAGCGGCGGCCTTGTCGTTGAAAACCTTGGGAAAAGCTATAAGCGCCGCCGCGTGATTCACGATGTGTCAATGACCCTGAACCGCGGTGAAGTGGTCGCCTTGCTTGGGCCGAACGGCGCAGGCAAGACCACCTGCTTTTATGCCATTGCCGGGCTTGTGACCCCGGAAACCGGGCATGTCTTTGTCGACGGCCGGGATGTGACCCTGTTGCCGATGTATCGCCGTGCATTGCTTGGGATCGGGTATTTGCCGCAAGAAGCCTCGATCTTTCGCGGCCTGTCCGTAGAGGATAACATCACCGCCATTCTGGAACACTGGGTGCCCGAGCGCAAAAAGCGCCATGAGCGGCTGGAAGAACTGCTTGGCGAGTTTTCCATCGAACATCTGCGCCGCGCCAGCGCCGTGTCCCTGTCCGGGGGCGAACGACGCCTCGTGGAAATCGCCAGATGCCTGGCCAGTGACCCGAAATATGTGTTGCTGGACGAACCCTTTGCCGGTGTCGATCCCATTGCCGTCGCCGATATCCGCCATCTGGTGTCGCAGCTCAAGGAACGTGGCATCGGGGTTCTGATCACCGATCACAACGTCCGGGAAACCCTTGGGATCGTTGACCGGGCCTATATTCTGCACGACGGTCGCGTCCTGATGAGCGGCACCGCCGACGAGGTGGTTCGCGACGAAAACGTAAGGCGGGTCTATCTTGGGCAAAACTTCCGCATTCGTTAAGTCCGGTCCGGGCCAATGGCGGTAAAACCCGGCCTCAGGGTACGCCAGACCCAGCGCCTTGCCCTGACTCCGGGTTTGCGGCAGTCGCTGGCGGTTCTGCAAATGTCGGCAACCGAAATTGAGGCGCTTGTTCAGGCTGAAATTGAGGAAAACCCTTTGCTGGCGATCGGCGAAACAGGGTTTGAAACCGCGCGCCGGTCCTATGATTTCGCCCTTGGGACCGTCGCCCAGCAGACCGGCCTGTTCCAGCATCTGATCGCGCAAATCGGCCTTATCAAGGCGCCTGCTGACAGTCGCGCAATTGCGACCCATCTGGCCGGCAATCTGACAGAGCAGGGCTATGTTGCTGACAGTGACGCCGCAATCGCCGCTGAGTTGGGGACAAGCGAAACTCAGGTTGCAAGGGCGATTGACCTGCTTCAAACCTGTGAACCCGTCGGAATTGGCGCCAGAAACCTGCGGGAATGTCTGAACCTGCAACTTGTCGCCGCCGGTGTGATCGAGTCCGACCGCCAATTCTTGCTGGACAATCTGCCTGACATGGCGCGCGCGCGCCTTTCGGACCTGAAACGCCTAAAACCGCTTGCGGGCCGCACCGTGCCGGAATTGCTGGCGATCCTGAAAACCCTCACCGGCAATCCGGTCGACAAATTCACCGCCGCGACCGCCGCTATCGTCGTGCCCGATGTTCTTGTTTCCGCCGACGAAAAGGGCCGGCTGACGGTTGAATTGACCCATTCAACCCTGCCAACCCTTGCAATCACAGCCCCCGAACTGGACGGCCCCCGTCGGCAGGATGCGGCGACCCTCGACTATTTGCGCGCACAGCGGCTGCGCGCCCAAAGCCTGCTGACCGCGATAGAGGCCCGGTCAAAAACGCTGTTGCTGGTCGCGCATAAACTTGTTTCACGTCAGGCCGCATTTTTCACCGAAGGGCCGGGCGCGCTGGTTCCGCTGACGCAAAAAGCCCTTGCCCAAGACATGAACCTGCACCCCGCGACGATCACGCGCGCCGTTGCGAACAAGTCCCTAAGCTGTCGGTTCGGTGTCTATCCGTTGCGGTATTTTTTCAGTTCCGGCCTGAAGTCTTCTGGCGCAAACACCGGCATTTCCGCCCGCGCGGTACAGCATCAGATCCGCAGATTGATCAACGCCGAATCGCCCGGAAATATCTTGTCGGATGACGCAATAACGACGCATTTGCGCGAAAGCGGTGTTGACATCTCCCGCCGGACTGTAGCCAAATACAGGGAATGTCTGAAAATTTCGTCTTCAGTCCAACGCCGCAGATCAAAGAGAATTCTTTGAACGCAGTGGTCTTGAATTCATATTTCAGCGCGACTTTTTCCCAAATATTTCAAGGAATTCCTCAAGGCAGGAATGGGCCGGAAAGGCCGTCACTATAGAACGATAAGGAGAAATGATGCAGTACCAAGTCAGCGGCAAGCACATCGATATCGGCGACGCATTGCGCAGCCATGTTGAATCGGAATTCAATGAGTCCATCAAGAAATACGCCGAGCGTCCGACCAACGCCAACGTCATTTTTTCCAAGGATGCGACCGAGTTCGTATGTGAGGCAACGATCCATCTGTCAACCGGGCTGACATCTCAGGCGAAGGCGCATGCATATGATATTTATGAATCTTTTGACAAGTGCGCCGAGAAAATCGACAAACAGATGCGGCGCTATAAACGCCGTCTGAAGGACCATCACAAAGAACGCGTAACACCGGTTGAATCCCGTGCCGCTTCGTCCTATATCCTCGCCGGATCGCACAATGAGCCGGACGACGCCGAACCGGACACATTACAGCCGATTATCATTGCCGAAATGACAACCAAGATTAAATCTTTGTCGGTCGGTGAGGCGGTGATGCAAATGGAATTGGACGGCGCACCGCTTTTGGTGTTCAAGAACGAACGGAACAACGGGGTCAATGTTGTCTATCGCCGTGAAGACGGCAATATCGGATGGATTGACCCGACAAACGGCGGATAACGCCGTTCAAAGACAACCGGCCGGGCCCAGCGCCCGGCCACAACAACGCAACGGGTTTTATGCAGGTTTCAGATATTCTTCGTCACAAGGCTGTTCGGTCAGTCACCAAGGCCGTCGGCAAGAAACGTGTTTTGCAGGAAATGGCCCAGGTCGCGGCAAGCATTTATGGCATCGACGAAAACGAGGCGTTTGACGCCTTGCAAGAACGCGAAAGCCTTGGGCCGACCGGCGTTGGCGAAGGTGTGGCGATCCCGCATGCCCGGGTTGAGGGTTTGGATCACATTGTCGGCGTGTTCTTCCGCATGGAAAAGCCGATCGACTATGACTCGTTGGACCGACAGCCGGTCGATCTGGTGTTTGCCCTGTTTGCGCCCGTTGATTCGGGTGTCGATCACCTGAAGGCGCTGGCGCTGGTTTCGCGTTCGTTGCGCGACAGCGGCATTCGGGCAAAACTGCGGTCAAACGCCGATGAAACGGCATTGTTCGCGATCCTGACCGAAGTCGCGACACCAAAGGCCGCCTGACCCGCCCCTAGATCGAATCGCGTTAAACCTGAATCACCAAACGCTGCCTGAAATCAAAGATTTCAACGCGTTAGGCGATTGCAATTTGCTTCAGGTAAAACGCTATTCGCTTTAGGGCTGCCAATCCGAAAATCCGAAATTCAAATAGTCGCGCTGATAGATATCGCGCAGGCGGTTTTCGATATCCTGATCATAAACCGCGTCCAGCGCGAAGGGCTGCTTTGTCTCTTTCTGGGCCTGAAAGGGAATCCGCGGCAGGCCCAGCAGGTTTTCGATATGGGCCAGACCGCGCGCCAGATGGTCCTCATGAATGATATGTGAAGGCGGCAGAAGGGTGGCCGAGCCTTCCAATATCGCTGTCTGACTGGCCCAGGCGGCGTGGACGCGCAGTCCCGTCTGATCCGCCAGATTGGCCTTCAGAAACTTCAGAAATGCCAGAAACGCCGCCTTATGTGTCGCCAGATCATAGCCCTTGGCCTCGGCCCCCTCATCCGGGATCAGAACATTATGGTCGCGCCGGATCCGGTCGCGCAGATCAGCGCCGCCACCGTTTTGCGGCCCCAGCACATGACGGCAAAACCCGGCATAGGCCCGCGCCACCGGATGACGCAGAACCGTGAAACTTTGAAAGCCGGGATTGTCTTCGCGCCACATCCGCAGGGTTTTCTGGTTCAGCCCTGACACCAGCGCCTGTTCACCGCCACCATTATGGCCGGTCATCCAGGCGGACACGGCGGAAACCGGCCCGCCCTTGATAGGGATAAACAACATCGGCGTCCGGCTGCCGGCAAGGAATTGTGGCACCCCCGCCCCGCGACGCGGCTCAAACGCGGGGGTCCGGGACAGATCAAGAAAATCGATCTCGCGCAGCCCCGACAGCATTTCGTCATAGTTGACGACCTTCTCTGACAAAGGCTCGGGATTTTGCCGCTTGAGGTTCTTTTTGACCGCTTCCGCTTGGTGATCCGACCCCAGAAAAGCGGCCAGCCCGTTCAAAACCTCCAGATCGTGGATGTCATCATAGTTCAGGTAAAACGCGGTTTGCCCGCTGACCTGCAAGTCGTGCAGAATTTCCAACTGAAACGCCTGGGTCGCATCCAGATGCTGTTGAAACTCCGCCAGATCAAACCGGATCCGCGCGGATTTCTGGTGCTTGATATTGGTCAGCTTCCACTGGTTTGTTTCGGCGGCAATCTTGCGCGAAACATAACTGTCAAGCGCGTTGCGGGTCAGGATCACCTTGGCGCAGTCCCGGTCCTTTAGGCAACGGAGCAGAATTCGCGGGTCATGATCGTTGAAAAACCGAAATCCCGGCAATATCGCCGGATCGTGTTGTTTGATTTTGTCCAGCAAGCCGTAGGGGTCTTGTTCCCGCTGCGCCAATGTCACGCCGAACACATCATCCCGGTTCGGACCGCCGACAAAATGCGGGTTGAACAGCTCGCCAAAGCAGCTCAGGTCGGGGTACTGGTTGATATTCTGTTCCAGAAAATTCGACCCGGTCCGCATTTCCGCGAACAGGACGAAATAGGAATACCGCCCCCTGGCCATCAGCGCACAACGTAAGGCTTGATGGGCATCTTCTGATAGGCCGGCAATTCACCCAGCGGGAAATCACCGATCGAATGCGGGTTCATGCCCTCGTTTTTCAGTTTTTGCACAAACTGGCCAAAGCCTTTCAGATCGGCCATCTTCGGCACTTCGGTCAATCGCCGGTACGAACCCGGATCCAGCAAATCAATGATCGATTGCAAAATCGGCATCGGGTTTTCAACAAATTCCGAAAGGCTCCAGACCCGAACGGTGGCGCGGGCATCGCGCAGTCGCAAACGCTTGATGAACTCTACCTCGATCGCCTGATATCGCGCCGCCACCCGCCGGATACGTTCAAACTCCATGTCGGAATTGAACAGCGGCACCGACCAGGCGCCGGTCACGATATGGACGCTGGCATTCTGATCGCTGGCCAGACAATCGGTGATGGACTGCACATCGGCCGGCCCGAACTGAAAGCTTTGATGCTCGCCCTGGGTGTTCCAAATCAGGTTGGTCAGAAACGCCTCGGGGTTATAGTCGCGCAGTTTCGCGCTGTTGGACAGACCGCCGTTATAGACATCGGCATGACCTGAAAACCGCACTTCGGTGATATCAAAAAGATGGCCGTGCACGCGGGTGCCCGTGCGTTTTTCCAGCCAGGTTTCGAAATTCGTGAAAATGTCGCTGAAGCCCTGATAGACGCTGTAGGGCGCGCAGGTCTTTTGCAAATGCCAGCTTTCGCCGCGCGGAAAGCGGCTTTGCATTTTCAGCCCGGAACGCCCGCGTGTGCGTTGCTCAATCGCTTTGGCAAAGATCCGGTCCAGTTTGCGCGGGTTCGGTTCAACCGCCGCCAGCGATTTGAACTCATCCGCCAGGAACCGCCGGTACAGCTTGTTGGCCTTGGGCCAGATCTTGCGCGCGACAAAACAATCCGACCTCTGCAAAAGCTGCAAGTGATCATCGTAAAAGATATGCGGCTTACCCTGATAATCAAACCGCGAAAGGGTCAGGGACCGACTTTCGATGTTACTTGAATGTTTCCGCACAAGTGTTTGAAAATACGCCTCATCCGGGATCCATACCTTTTGAAAATAGGCATCGTATTCCGGGCGCTTCGGGTCGCGCAGAATGGCGTTTAGTGTCGTGCGGGTCAGGCACCACCATTGCGATCCCAGATGCGGTTCAATATCCACAGGGATGCGCCGCCGGTATCCGACGCGCCGCTGCAACCGCACATAGTGATCAAACAGCCATCGGTGTTTTTTCCAGCTGAACGGGAAGCGCAACGTAAATCTTTCCCGATCCAGCCCGCCGACCGTCCACACAACTTCTTCGGTCGTCACAGATTCAATAAAGTCGGTTTGGGGCCGCTCGCCAAGATAGGTTTCCAGATCCGCCGCTGGCCGCAGCGGCAGACAGGAACCGCTGGCCAGGAACACATGGCTGACATCGGCGAACTGGTCCAACAGGATCTCGGCACAATCCAGTGTCGCCGCAACGATCGAGAATTTGCCCCAGTCACAGGCCCGCTGCTGGGCGAAAACAACATTGTTGAACTGCGCCAGACGCGCCTTCATTTCGGCATAGTCATCCGCATTGGCGCGACTGTCGGCATGGATCACCACTGGGCAGTCATGTTGCGCCCAATATCCGGCGACCTGCGCCGCGCGGTCCAGATCCTGATGGACCAGCATGATGAAACCAACGCCCATGCCGCCCCCTATACCCAGTTGCCTTTGGACATCAGCCCAAGGATTTCAAGCTGACGCCAGTTGATGTATTTTTCCGACCAGCGGCACCACAGGCTTGGACTGGTTTTCAGGCCCTTGTTATATGCGCGGTATTCGTGGCTGTTGGCAAAATGCTGTTTGCGCTTCAGTTCTTCCTCGGACTTGTCTTTGAAGCTGTCCAGAAACTTGGCGTGCAACAGAATGCCCGAGGCTTTTTCCCCGCCCCATTCGTCATAAACCAGATTCAGGCCGCGCGGCAGCAGGCTGTGGGTGGAACTGGTGTAAACGTTGCCTTTGGCCCATTTCACCAGCGGAATTTTGTTCAATGCCGGGGCCCGCGCCGGTTCATTGGCAAAAAACACCCGCGCCCTTGGCCCGCCCTGAATCCACAGGTTGCCGTATTTCGGATTGCGCGAGATCATGTAATTGCCGCTGTCGAAATATTCGGCGATCTCCATCGGGTTCTGCCCTTCGGCATAGGCGATCTGATCGAGCGGATCTTTCGGATACATATCCAGCAACATCGCGCCGAAAGATTTGATCGAAGATGCGTCCAGCCAGTCGGTCAGCGCGCGCAACGGGCGGCTGTCGCAGAAAGGATAGATGAAAAACTCATCCACATCGACGACCAGATTCCAGTGCCCGGCACCAAACCGGGATTGAAGCCCGTTCAGCCAATCAACCCCGAACTTTGCCCGTTTATAGCTTTGCGTGGTGGTCCAAAGCGACACATCCGGCTGATCCTCCAGAAATTCCCGCGAGCCGTCATCCGAACCGTTTTCCACAAACAGAAACTTGTCGACCCCAAGGTTGCGGTAATACTCCAGAAAATAGGGCAGCCGCGTGCGTTCATTGCGCAGGGTGCAGAACAGCAAGATGTCTTCGGGATGAATATCCGCCGTGCGGTCTTTGACACAGTCAAGCTCTCTGAGTTTTCTCAGCGATCGAACCCGCTTGCGCTGTCTTTCCAGCCGCAGTCGATATGAGCTTAGAACACTCAAAAACCGTATCCTTCTGTCACGCCTTAAAGACCCGTTTCAAACGAACAGTCTTTCAGACGAATCTGAAGATACGGTCAAAGTGCCCATTCCAGTCTGGTATTTTTACCGACCTGCCCCGCACTTGTCTGTCAACCTCCGATTCCCGTTTACGACCTGCCCGTTCGAGAATTCCTTGCTGCCAAGCGTAAGAGTTATCCACATTCAGGTAAAGAGGGTAATTCCCTAATATCTCACGATAAATGGCATTTTCGCCACAAATCACCGGCACACCGCAGGCCGCCGCTTCGATCAAAGGCAGGCCAAACCCTTCAATATGGCTGGGAAACAACAACGCCCAGGATTGCGCCAGCAGGTCGCGACAATCCTGATCCGACAGGTTTTTATGCTCAAACACGTGCTTACCCATCATCGGGTCATTGTCCAGAATACTGAAAACGTTTGCATTATTCCATCCGCGCCGCCCGATGATGTGCAACACAGGTATTCGCGCGGGATCGCAGGTTTCCACCATGTTTTGCCACAGGCGCAACAACAGCGCGTGGTTCTTGCGCGGCTCAATCGTGCCCAGCGCAACAAAGGACGGATGGCTTGACGCCGCTTGCATCAGCAAGCCGGGCAAATCCTGCCCCAAATGGGCGACAATCCCTTCAGGCACGGGTCCGGTGGTGGCAAAAAACCCCTCAGCCGCCGCTTGGGTCACGGCGGAGTTATAGATCACCATATCCGCATATCTTGCCACCCGAACCATATCCGCCTTGAATCTTTCAGCAACAGCAGGGGTTGAGAATTCAGGCGAGGATAGCGGTATAATATCATGAACAAAAACGATTATACGGTTTTCTTCATGTGCTTTCACAGCGTCAAAAACCTCCTGCCGCAGATTGCTGTGACCGACATTCAAATAGGTCACGCCGGCGGGAAAATGCCTGGAAATTCTTGCCGCCAAAAGGCGGCGCGTGGTGACGATCTGGGCGCTTCTGCGGATGTCCGCCACGGCCCGCTGTTGCGCCAGTGACATGCCCGGCGCGATAAATCGGAACATCCCCGCCGTCCCCCAAGCCGTGCGGCCCGTGACCTTTTCAAGGATGCGCGCACCTCCATCCGCATCAAGAATGGCAAAGGCCTTGGGCAGGCGGCACAGGAAATAGACCGGCCGGTCACATGTCAGTACGTGACGGAAATAGGCCAGCTCGACGCGATCAATGCCAGTATGCGGCCCCTGTCCCACACGGGAGATCAGGCGCGATATGTCCAGAACAAGCGGCGTCACCTAGGACTCGTAATTTCCGGTCTGATGCCAGCGCCAGGCGTCGCCGATCATCTGGCCAAGCGTCGAACGGCGTGGTGTCCAACCCAATTCAGACTCGGCACGGGAACTGCCGCTGACCAGCTTGGTACAATCACCCGCGCGCCTGTTTCCCAGAACATAGGGCACCTGTCGGCCTGTTGCCGCCTCGGTCGCGTCGATGACCTCCCGAACCGAAAAGCCTTGCCCGGTGCCCAGATTGAACACCCGGTTGCCACGCCGCGCCTTCAGCCAATCCAGCCCCTTCAGATGTGCATCCACCAAATCCACCACATGCACATAGTCGCGAATGCAGGTGCCGTCGGGCGTGTCATAATCCGTGCCGAAAATCGTCAGCTTGTCACGCTGCCCCAGAACCGCCATCACCGCCAGCGGGATCAGATGCGTTTCGGGGCGGTGAAACTCACCGATTTCCCCATCGGGATCGGCCCCGGCCACGTTGAAATAGCGAAAGATCACACTTTGCAGCCCGTGGCTTTGTCCGAAATTCGCCAACATCTGCTCAATCGCCAGTTTCGATGCGCCATAGGCATTGATCGGCTGCTGGACCGCGTTTTCGTCCAGAACCACGTTGTCCTGTTCGCCATAAGTCGCGCAGGTGGACGAAAACACCATGTTCAGGCATCCCGCCGCGACCATCGCTTCGATCAGATGCAGGGAACCAACGGCGTTGTTGCGCCAATAGAGGCCCGGTTCACGCGCGCTTTGCCCGACATCGGACAATGCGCCGAAATGCATTACCGCACTCGGTTTGTGATTGGCAAAGACCTGATCCAGTCGGGCGCGGTCATTCAGATCGCCCTGTTCAAGCGGACCGAACTTGACTGCCTGCGCCCAGCCGGTTGACAAATTGTCATAGACAACCGGCAGATACCCCGCCGCTTTCAAAGCCTTGCAGGCATGCGATCCGATGTAACCGGCGCCCCCTGTGACAAGAACTTTCTGCACCCGCCCTGCCTTTTATTGCGCCGCCATGCGCGACCGAACCAGACTGTCGATATAGGCGCCGAACTCGCTTTGCAGCTCTGGATGGGCCAGGCCGAAATCCACAGTTGCCTTCAAATACCCGGCTTTGGATCCGCAATCATAGCGCTGACCGGCAAATTTATAGCCATAGACATTGCCGGAATTGTTGATTTCCGCAGCAATCGCATCGGTCAGTTGGATTTCCGACCCGGCTCCGATCTGTTTCTTGTTCAGGTTCTGCAACACCTTTGGAGTCAGGATATAGCGCCCGATGACCGCCAGATTTGATGGCGCGTCTTCCGGCTTGGGTTTTTCTACCATGCCGCGGATCGACAGAACCCGCCCCTCCTGGCCGCTGACATCAAGCAAACCATAGGATGAGGCTTTTTCTTTCGGAACTTCCATCGCCGCAACCATATTGCCGCCGGTTTCCTCGTAGGCTTCGACCATTTGTTGCAGGCAGGGCTTGTCGGCGGCGATCACATCATCGGGCAGGATCACCGCAAACGGTTCATTCGCGATCAGGCGGCGGGCGCACCAGACCGCATGACCCAGACCCAATGCCTCGCGTTGACGGACATAAGCGATCTCGCCGCTGTCCATGGTCGAATCCTTCAGAATTTTCAAAAGGTCGGTTTTGTTGTGCTTGCGCAAGCTGGCCTCGATCACCGGCGCGCTGTCAAAGTAATCCTCAAGCGCGCCTTTGCCGCGCGAGGTCACAAAGATGAATTCCTTGATGCCGGCGGCACGCGCCTCGTCGATCGCATATTGGATCAAGGGCTTGTCAACCAGCGTCATGATTTCTTTCGGAATCGATTTCGTCGCTGGCAGGAACCGGGTGCCCAACCCGGCAACCGGGAATATCGCTTTGATTACTCTACGCGCCATGTACATCCACTCCGAAAGCCAACATCGGTTGGCCGCACCTTTGTACTTTTTTGCATGCCGCAACACTGCGGGATGCCTTACAAATTATCCTAAGGATCACCAATGCAAAACCAATTCGGCAACAATAAGGCGACTTTCAGCGTTTTATAGGTAAAAAATCATATGCTGTCGTCAATAGCCCGCCAAAAAATCAGTTTTCCCATGCTGCGCACCCGTGCCAGACGCGCGGCCTCTTGCGTTACACGCCGCCGCGATGTGGTCAGTCGCACCACCGGCCCCGCGCGATCCGACCGCCCGAATATCCCGCCGGTTTGCAGCCAATAGCCTTCCACCAGAAATCTGTGCCGGTGGAACAACGCGGTCCGGGACAAACGAAACACCGTCACCGAACGGCCCTTTTGAGCGGTCTTCGCGGCGAAGCGGTGCATTTTGTCCCCGGCCCACCACGGACCAGCCACATGGATCGGCCCGGAAAGCGCGGCGCCATTTCGAAAACTTTGAAATTGGCGCTGCGTTGAAACCAACGGCGCCACCTGATGCCTGCGCGCGGCACCGGCCTTAAGGCCCGACCGTAGGCTGTCCATCAAGGGCGTGATGCCATCGGGCGGCAATGCCCCTTTCAGCAGAAATTCGATCAGGCGATTATATTGCCCTGAAATGAATTCATTCTCTGCCTTATCAGCGACTTCTAGGCCGTTGTATTGTCGAAGGAAATAGGCCGTGCTGGCACCTATTTCAAACAAGGATTTCGGCACGCGGTTATCATCGCGCAAACTGTTGGCGGCATAGCCGTGATGGACCTGCGCCAGCGGCACAATCGCGGTTTTCCATCCGGCCTTGCCCAGCCGGAAATTCAGATCCGTCTCGTCCAGATAGTAATGATAGGCCGGATCAAACCCGCCAAGCGCCATCACCACATCGCGGCGGAAAGCACAGTTTGTCCCCTCGGTCTTGATCCCGATATCGTCGTCGCCCTGAAATGCGCGCGGCGTGTCATCGGGAAGGTCCAGATCGTAATGCTGGCCCAACCTGTCAAAGAACCGGCCCCGCCACTGAAAGGAAATCCCGTTGCGACCAATCACATATCCACCGGCCGCCGCAATCTTGGGATCGCTGAAAACCGCGCATAAATGCCTCAGCCAACTGGGCTCGGGTACGGCATCATCGTCGCAAAAGGCAACGATGTCGCCCGCCGCGTGGGCCATCCCCAAATTTCGCGCAACCGAGATGTTGGCTTCGTCGCAAAACACAAATCTGATGTTTTGAACGTGCCAAACCTGCGGAAATGCAACGGCGGGATCAATGTCAGACACAAGGATGACTTCAAAATCGTCATAGTCCAGAAACCGCAGACTGACCAAAAGGCGGCGCAAATCATCGGGGCGGTTCCGACTGACAATCACCACACTGACGGTCGGGGCTTTGGTCACTCAACCCCCATTTCGGCCAGTTTCCGTTCAATTCTGGCAACGTCCGACGGGTTGTTCAGCTCCCAAAAGGCGCGGCCCTTGCCGTCAACCTCGACGCACTGGACCGGTGCGCCGTTTTCCAGGAACCGAAGCTGTTCCAGCCCCTCATAGGTTTCCAGCGGTCCGGCGGTCCAGGTTTGGTAGCGCGCCAGCGTCTCCGGGCGATAGGCGTAAACCCCGACATGGTGGAAAACCGGCACCGCTTCGCTGTCGCGCAAGTCCCGACCGACATAGGGGATCACTTCTTTTGAGAAATAGAGCGCCCTGCCCGTCCGGTCAAAAACCGCCGTGGTGCCGCCCACGCGGCCATTGCGCCGGTCCTCCAGAAAGCCGTTCATGGCATCGGCATCACAGCGCAGAACCGGCGTTGCCATTCCGACACCGGGATTGGCCCGCATCGCCGCCACCAGATCTTCCACAAACCAATGCGGAGTCAGGGGTGCGTCGCCCTGCAGGTTCACCACAATATCATAGGTCCGGTCCATCCGCGCCAGCGCGTCCGAGCACCGCTCGGTTCCGTTGGCACAGCTTTCCGATGTCATCACCACCTCAGCGCCGAAGGTCTGGGCGGCCAGACGAATACGGTCGTCATCGGTGGCCACCACCACTCGGTCAACGCCGCGCACGGAAATCGCGGCGTCCCAACTGCGGCGGATCAGGGATTTGGCTACACCGGATGCACCGCGCAATTCCACCAGCGGCTTGCCGGGATAGCGCGTGGATGCATAGCGCGCGGGAATGATGATCAGAACCGACATCTTTAACCTTTGTGCAATGTGACGCCCGGCGCATAGGCGATGAAAAACGGGTTTGCATAGCCCTCCTTGCCATAGGTCAGGGTGGTGTGATCGTCAAACCGGATCACTTTGCCCCCGGCCCCGTTCAAAACCGCATGGCCAGCAGCGGTATCCCATTCCATCGTGCGGCCGACGCGGGGGTAAAGGTCGGCCTCGCCCGTTGCCACAAGACAGAATTTCAGCGAAGACCCCGCGCTGCGCATGTCTTTGGTGTTGTATTTGTTGATATAATCATCGGTGGCCTGATCCCGGTGCGATTTTGACGCCACGACGATCAAGGCATCATTATCTGGTTTTGATACGGAAATGTTATGGGTTGCACCCGCCTTTCCCATGGCGAAATTCCCGGTTTCTTCCACCGATTGTCCCTTTGCATCGGTGTAAAACAGCCGGTTCTTGGCGGGCGCATAGACCACGCCACGGATCGGAACGCCGTCTTTGACATAGGCGATGTTCACCGTGAAATCGCCGCGCCGCTGCACGAATTCCTTGGTGCCGTCCAGGGGATCGACAATGATGAAGCTGCCCGAGGTCTGGTTGTGCGTCGCCGCCTGTTCCTCGGTCACCAACAGAATATCGGGGAAGGCCGCCCACAGTCCCGCCGAAATGATCGCATCCGCCGCCTCATCCGCTTCCGTCACCGGGGAATTGTCGCTTTTGGATTTCACCTCAAAATCGTCGCCTTCGTAGATTTCCATGATCTTTTCACCGGCCTGAAGCGCCAGGTCCCGAAACACCCGCGCCATCTGATCAAAATCCATTGCGTCCCACCCCGTTCTGCCTTGCTGTGCCGATTGCCGAAAACTTGAATAGCAATCCATTTTCCCTTATGCTTTCATGTTAATTGAACAGCAAGGATTCAAAGCAGAAAACTGCTGGACCGCTGTTACAAAGGCAGGCGCGGAATGCTTCAATACGAAAAACCGACCACAGGGATCCGGCCCCTGCTGCGCTTTGGCGATGTTTTGTACCATTCCATCGTGCGGGTGGTGCGCAAGAATTCCAGCAATGCGCTGTTGGGCCTGCTGAACAATATGTTGCAGTCCGTCCTGATGGTCAGCGTCTTTTTTGTGATGTTCACCGTTTTCGGTATGCGCGGTTCCGCCGTGCGCGGTGACTTTCTGGTGTTTCTGCTG
>JAURMY010000177.1 GCA_030830465.1 Alphaproteobacteria bacterium | reverse complement strand
GATCTGGCCAAGCTTGACGCCTATCTGTGTGATCTGAAAGAGGCGCAGATCCGCGACGGTCTGCATGTCTTTGGCCAGTCCCCAAAGGGGCGTCTGGCGCGCGATCTGATTCAGGCCCTGACCCGCATTCCACGCGGAAAGGGCAAGGGTGCCGACGCGTCGCTTCCCCGTGCGTTATCCGCCGACATGGGGTTGGAATTTGATCCCCTGGATTGCGACATGGCCGCAGCCTGGACCGGGCCGCGACCGGACGTGTTGCAAGCCGTCTCTGAAGATACCTGGCGGTCAAATGGCGATACGGTCGAGCGGTTGGAAATGCTGGCCGCAGCCCTGATTGACGGGCAGCAGGCCGGCGACTGGCCTCAGACCCAAGCAGTGCTGGCAGCCATAAAGACCACAGTGCGACCGGTCGTTGCCACCTGCGGGGACGAGGAAGGGGCGGGGCTTCTCACCGCCCTGTCAGGACGGTTCGTCGCCCCGGCGCCATCCGGCGCACCGACCCGTGGCAGGCTTGACGTTCTGCCGACAGGGCGAAATTTCTTCAGCGTGGACAGTCGCGCCATTCCGACCCCGACCGCCTGGGCCTTGGGGTGGAAATCGGCAAACCTGCTGGTGGAAAAACACCTTCAGACCGAGGGCGACTGGCCGCGCGCCATGTTGCTGACCGCCTGGGGCACCGCCAATATGCGCACCGGCGGGGATGACATCGCACAGGCGCTGGCCCTGATGGGGGTCAAGCCGCAATGGGACAGCGCCAACCGCCGCGTCACCGGATTTGAAATCCTGCCGCTGGGCGTGCTGGACCGGCCTAGGGTCGATGTCACGCTGCGGGTCTCTGGCTTTTTCCGCGATGCCTTTCCCCAACAGATCGACCTGATCGACAGCGCCGCCCGCGCGGTGATGGCCCTGGATGAGCCCGCCGACATGAACCCGGCAGCCGCCCGTGCCAAGGCCGAGGGGGCCGACGGTATGCACCGGGTTTTCGGCTCCAAACCCGGGGCCTATGGGGCCGGATTGCAGGCGATGATTGATGAACGCCTGTGGGCCAACAAGGCCGATCTGGCCGATGCCTATCTGGAATGGGGCGGCTATGCCTATGGCGGCGGTGCGGACGGCACACAGGCCCGCAAGGCGCTGGAAACCCGGCTGGGTCAGGTCGAGGCGGTGGTGCAGAATCAGGACAACCGCGAACACGATCTGCTGGACAGCGACGATTATTACCAGTTCGAAGGCGGGGCCGCCGCCGCCGTTTCAACCCTGCAAGGGCGTGACAGGCCGGTCTATCACAACGACCATTCGCGGCCTGAAAGGCCGGTGATACGCACATTGGAAGATGAAATCGGCCGGGTGATACGGTCGCGCGTCGTCAACCCGAAATGGATCGCCGGGGTGAAACGCCACGGCTATAAGGGCGCTTTTGAAATGGCCGCGACAGTCGATTACCTGTTCGCCTTTTCGGCGACCACTGGCGCCGTGCGAAACCATCATTTCGATCTGGTCCATGCCGCGTTTCTGGAAGACGACGAAACCCGTGCCTTTCTTGCAGAGCACAACGCGCCGGCGCTTCGCGAAATGGCCCAGCGCCTGAATGAGGCAATCACACGTGGCCTTTGGGTGCCCAAATCAAACTCGGCCCGGGCGCTGATCGAAAAGCTTGCTTCTTTGTAGCCGCGTGGCATTCTGTGCGCGCACAGAAAGCCATCTACCGGGGTTCAAAACGTGGCTATTATCGACGAAATGCAAGACCTGTTCGACCGTTGGCTGGATGCCTTTGCCAATGGCGATGTGGAAACCTGCCTGACCTGTTACACGGCGAACGGGGAAATTCATTCCTCTGACGGGCTTCCGGCATCCGGCACCTCGGAATTGCGCCAGACCCATCTGGATTGGATGGCCGAAGGCGGGCGCAACAAAACCATTTCCGTAGCGGACGCGCGGGCGGGCGGCGGCATGGCCTATGCTGTCGCGCGGTATGACGAGGACTTCCCGGACGGCAGCGGCAGCTGGACACGGACCGGCGGCACCTCGGTCAACGTGGCGATGCGCCAGACCGACGGAACCTGGAAACTGCACCTGACGGCGCTTTGCGGCGACAGCGCTGATTGACCCGCCGCGGCAGGTTTTGCCGGAGGAGGATACCGCCGGGATCCTTACCCTGATCCAGCGCGCATTCGCCTATATGGAGGACCGGGTCAACCCGCCCTCGTCCATGCATGCGCTGTCGGTGCAAGCGATCAAAGCCCAGGCCGACACCGGGGAAGTCTGGGTCATTGAAGCACAGGGCGAGGTGATCGCCTGTGCCTTCCTGACCCCGAAACCCCATGCGTTATATGTGGGAAAGCTGGCGGTCGATCACCGGTTTCGCGGCAAAGGACTGGCCCGGAACCTGATGAACAAGGCCGCTGATCGCGCCCAATGCCTGGGCCTGCCGCGGCTTGAGCTGCAAACCCGCATCGAACTTGTGGAAAATCACCGCACCTTTGCGCGACTGGGGTTTCGGCAAACCGGTACGTCCTCGCATCCCGGATTTGACCAACCGACGACGATCACGATGCAACGGGCGCTCTGATCCCCCCTAAAAAAAATTCCATTTTTGATCCATGTCAATCTAGAAACATTAGGCTTCGTGCATATATCAGGTGCAGAATTCTGACGGAGCCTGAAATTGCTGATCGCCCTTCTGACCCTGCTGCGCCCGAGACCCGCCCCGATTCTGGTGCCCGTCCCGGTCAAGCGCGCGGACAGAAAGCCAAAGCGCCCCGTCTGACACGACACTTCCCTGAGGGGTGAAAACCCCCACCTTGGCAGGATCCGGCAACGGGTTCTGCCTTTTTATTTGTCCGTCTTGCGAAGGCATCGGGTTCGGGTCATGCTGAATGGCAAACGGAGGATTTGATGACCAGCACCAAACGCGGACATTGCTTGTGCAAAAGCGTGACATTCGAATATTCGGGCCCGGAAAACTGGTCGGCACATTGCCATTGCGAAAGCTGCCGGCGGGCCACAGCCTCTGGTTTCACCAGCTTCATGGGCGTGCCGCACGGCAAAT
>JAURMY010000176.1 GCA_030830465.1 Alphaproteobacteria bacterium | reverse complement strand
CTGCGGATGCCGGCCGGCGTATCCGGAGCGGGATGCCGATGCGCATGAAATCGGTGAATTTATAGCCGCCGGGGCCATAGACCAGTGTGTTTGTCTGATAGCCGATCGGTGTCGCGAAGCTGGCGGAGGCGGCGATCATGACGGCGACGACAAGCGGGCGCGGGTCAACGCCAAGCGCCGAGGCAAGCCCGATGGCAATCGGTGTGATGACGACGGCGACGGCGTTGTTGGAGACAAGCTCGGTCAGAAGCGACGTCAGCAGGTAGATCGACCAGATCACGAAAAAGGGCGGCAGGGATTTCAGCATCGGCACGAGGGCCGCGACGATCAGGGACATGGACCCGGCCGCTTGCAGCCCGGCCCCCACCGCCAGCATGGCAAAGATCAGAGCCAGAAGGCGCCCGTCGATAAAGGCAAAAGCCTCTTCCGCGTCGATGGCGCGGGTCAAAAGGACGATGGCGACGGCAACCACCGCAAGCGCAAATATCGGCGCGATGCCGAGCGCGGCGAGGGTCACGATCGCCCCGAGGGCGATCAGTACGACCGGAGCATGGGACCGGCGGAACGGGCTTTCAGACGGGCGCGCGATATCGACCATATCCATATCCTGCGCCAGTCTGGCGATGTCTTCGGCGGCGCCTTCCAGCAGGATCGTATCACCCACCCGCACCACCAGTTCGTCAAGCTTTTGCCCGATATTCTGGTTGCGCCGGTGCACGGCCAGCAAATAGACGCCATAGCGCCGCCGCAACCGCAGCGACCCGAGCGTCCGGCCGACCATTTTGCAGCCGGGCGAAATCAGCGCCTCGACCGTGGTGGTTTCCACTTCCGAGAGTTTGTCAACAGCGCGCACCGCCTTGTTTTCATGCAGGCCCAAAGGCTCGCCCATGCCTGTGCGCAAGACCACCCGGTCGCCGGCCTGAAGTTGAACCGCCGCCAGATTGCGCCTGAGGGACAGGTCGCCGCGCAGGACGTCAACCAGGCGCACGCCGTCGCGTTTGAACAGGCTGACAGCGGACAGGTCCTGGCCGATCAGTTCGGACTCCTGGGGCACCGCCACTTCGGTGAAAAAGCGTCGGGTACGCTTTTCGCCTAGAAGCGCCGCCATTGAGTCGCGGTCCGGCAACAGATGCGGGGCGGCGACCAGCAGGTAGAGCAGGACGAAAACCGCCAGGATCACGCCAAGGGGCGCGACCTCAAACAGGCTGAAGGGGGCAAGACCCTGGCTGCGGGCGACGCCATCAACCAAAAGGTTGGTCGAGGTGCCGATCAATGTGACGGTTCCGCCGATAATTGCGGCATAGCTGAGCGGGATCAGCAATTTTGACGCTGAAACCCCCAGCGTACGGGCCAGTTGCACCGCGACCGGGATCATCACGACGACAACCGGCGTGTTGGACACAAAGGCCGACGTTATCACAACCGACAGCGCCATCACCGCCAGAACGGTTTTCGGGTGGGTGCCCGCGCGTCGTTCGGCATGGCCGATAAACCATTGCAGCGTGCCCGTGCGCACCAATCCCCCCATCAGGATGAACATGGCGGCAATCGTCCAGGGGGCCGGATTGGCAAAGACCGCCACCGCCTGGTCATATGGCAGCAGGCCCAGCACCAGCATCAAAGCGGCCCCGGCGATCGCCACGACTTCGGTCGGATAGCTTTCTTTCAGGAACAAAAGAAACATCACCGCGACAATCGCCAGACCGGATATGGCCCTGATCTGCGGGTCGCTTATCAGATCGAACATCTCAGCCCCCGGGGTTCAGTCCGGGGTATTGTCGGCGGAACCGGCGGTTTGCGCAAGGGCCGGGTTCCGGCGCGGCGTCACCATGGCCAGTCCCAAAATCATGACACCGAACGACAGCCAGACCCAGCCGGAATAGGCTTCGGACAGCAGCAGGATCGACCACAGAACCCCGAAACCCGTCACCAGATAGCTGACCTGCGTCGCGAAAACCGATCCGGCGCGACCGACCAGCCAGACATAGCCTGCATAGGCAAGTGTCGTCAGAACCGAGGTCAGAACCAGCGCATATTCTGCCTGTCCCCAGGGGTGCAGAAGATTGACCCATTGCCCGGTGAACCAGGTCAAAGGCAAAGCAATCGCCAGACTTAACAGCGTTGCGCCCAGCAACATCTGCACGGAATCAAGGCCGGAAAGTCCCATTTTGGCCACCCCGTTGCCCTCGATCCCGTAGCAAAGCGGGCCGATCATTGCCAACAGCACCCACCAGATCTGGTCCCGGTCAGGCAGGCTCGATTGAGGCCCGATCAGCAGGATGATCGCCACCGCCCCGCACAGAACGCCGGCCAGCCGGATCCACTGGAACCGCTCAAGCCGCATCAGCAGGGCCACGGGCAGTGCAAACATCGGCACCAGCGACATGATGATCGCAAGGATGCCCGAGGGCAAATGCGCCGAGGTGATGAACCACATGGTCGTGGGCAGCAGGTTGCCAAAGGCCGAGATGACCAGGAAAATCGGGATATGTTCCCGGCGAAATCGCAGCGGGCGGCGGCGCAGCGTGTTGATCAGCCACAGAACCACAATGGCAAAAACCAGTTCCCACACCACCAGCCCAAGGGCGCCATGGCCGGTTGACACCGCCAGTTTCGTCAGCGGCATGGTCAGACCCCAGACGGCGCCCAGAAGGATCAGCGTCAATACCGGAGCCAGACGATCGGATGTCATGCAGTTTCCTGACGGGGCTGCACCAGAAACAGGCCAATCATCATCAGCGCCATGGCCGACCAGACCCAGCCGGAATAGGCTTCCTGCAACAGGGCGATCGACCACAAGACCCCGCAACCGGTCACCAGATAAGCGACCTGACTGGCAAACACCGACCCGGTTTGCCCGATCAGCCAGATATAGCCCGCATAGGCGATCACATGCAGAACCGAGGACAACAGCAATGCCGCTTCGGGCGCGCCCCAGGGATTGGTGATGTCAATCCATTGGCCCGAGGCCCAGGCCAGCGGGACGACGATCACAAGGCCGAACAGGGATGCCCCCAACAAGGCCTGAACCGCGTCCAGATCGGCGATGCCATACCGCGACACCCAGGTGTTTTCCACCGCATACATGAACGGCGATATCGCCGCGATCAGAACCCAGACCGACAGCGACGGATCAGGCAGGCTGGCCTCTGGTCCCACCAGAAACAGGATCGCGACCGCCCCGCACAAAACACCTGCCAGGCGGCGCACCTCAAACCGCTCCAATCGCGCGGCCAGCGCCATGGGCAGGGAAAACATCGCCACCAGCGTCATCAGAATCGCCATGACACCGGCGGGCAAATGGATCGCCGACTGATAGGACACCGTGTTTGGAACAACCGTTCCCGCCAGCGCGATCACGGCATAGCGCAGCAAATGACGTCTTTGCATCGGCAGGGGCTTGCGGCGGTAAAGGCTGATCGCCACCAGAATAACAATCCCGAAGATCAGCTGCCAGACAATCAGGCCAAACTGCAAATAGCCGGTCGAGACGGCGATCTTGGTCAAAGGCTGCGTCAGCCCCCAGACCGCCCCCATCAGAAACAACAGGAAAAAGTAAAATCCGGTCTTTGCGGTCACGGCAGGCGCTGCTCCAACCGGCCGCCGACGCGCAGGGACACCACCCGCTTGGCCAGACCGCTTGCATCATCGGTTTCCACATAGGTGCCGCAAACCGTTGCCGGACCGTTTGCCGGGCTGAACCGCTCCTTCACCATGCCGGTGACAAAACGGCGGATCGGCTCTATCTTGTCCATGCCGATCACGCTGTCATAATCGCCACACATCCCGGCATCTGTCTGATAGGCGGTGCCGCGCGTCAGGATCTGCGCATCCGCCGTCGGCACATGGGTATGCGTGCCCACAACCAATGACGCGCGCCCGTCGCACCAATGGCCCATCGCCATCTTTTCCGAGGTCGCCTCGGCATGAAAATCAACGATGATCGCGTTCGCCCGCTTGCCAAGGGGATGGGCGTTCAGAACCTGTTCAACCGCCGAATAGGGATCGGCGAAGGGCTTTTTCATGAACACCTGCCCCAGCGCCTGCACCACCAGAACCTTTTTACCGCCCAAAGCCGGAAACAGCCGCATCCCGACACCCGGCGCGGTTTTTGCATAGTTGAGCGGCCTCAAGATGCGCGGCTCGCTCTCGATCGCCTGCATCATGTCCTTCTGGTCAAAGGCGTGATCGCCCAAAGTCACGCAATCGGCCCCGGCGTCAAACAGGCCCTGGGCGTGCGCCCCGCTCAACCCCATGCCGACCGTTGCGTTCTCGCCGTTGACCACGACGAAATCCAGCGCCAGATCGGCGCGCAGGCGCGGCAGATGCTCGGTCACGGCGGCGCGCCCGGCGCGGCCCATGACGTCTCCTAGGAACAATAGTTTCATAGGCCACGATTACGCGGCCCATTCGCCAAGGGCAAGCCTTAGCGATAGACGGTAAACCCCTGATCGGTCGCCATGGCGTCCAGCGGCTGATCGGTGGCTTCCTGCGGCACCTGCGGCAGTTCCTGGGCGGCATAGGCAAACCCAACCGCCAGGGTTGGTCGCATGGCGCGCAACCCCTCCAGCGAGCGGTCATAAAACCCCCCGCCATAGCCCAGCCGAAAACCCCGCCGGTCAAAGGCCACCAAGGGGGCGATCAGCAATTCCGGCTCCAGATCCTCGCCCTCAGCCGGCACCATCGCCCCGAACGGACCTTGAACCATCACCGCATCCGGGTGCCATTCGCGAAACAGCAAGGCCATGCCAGCCCCCTGAATGACCGGCACACAGATCCGCCGGCCCGCGTTGTAAAGGGCGCGCATCACCGGCAATGGGCTGACTTCGGTGCGAATGGGCATATAGCCGCTGATCACTTCGATGCCCGGATACTGCGCCAGACAGGCAGACAAATGCCCGCAGGCCGCCGCGTCCAACCCCTGGCCATGCGCGATCTTTCGCGCCGCGAAGGCCGTTTTTCGCGCCGCCGCCTTAATGTCTATCGGTTCCATGGCTTCCCGTCTTCTTATGGCCTGAAATATCCCCGCCGGAGGCAAGAATCTTTGCCCAGCTTAACACAGACCTCAGACAAGGAAAGCAGGTGGCGGGCCCGCATACGCATCCGTGGAGGCGTGAATTCCCTCGAGCCTGGTACAACCAGGTGGGCGCCGGGTACGATAGGCCAGGACCAGTCGCAGAGCCAGCTCCCGTACAGAAATTTAAGGCCACTGGGAAGGGGCCCCTCACGCAATGGGCAGAACCCGCCAAGGCGCAACATAGGGCTTCTATCCTGAGTCTACAAGCTTCACGAAAGCATGGCTTGACGAAATGTTCACCTATTGTTCATATAGCCCATGACCAATGATCTGATGCCGGGGCAGCTTTTGGCGCGGGGTGTTTGCCGCCACCTGCGGCAATATGATTTTCTGACGCTGGAGGAATTTGTCCCCGCCCCCGGTTTGCGGGTTGATGTCATGGCATTGGGCCCCAAGGGCGAGCTTTGGGTGGTGGAATGCAAATCCTCCCGGGTTGATTTCACCTCTGACACCAAATGGCAGGGCTATCTGGACTGGTGCGACCGTTATTTTTGGGCGGTGGATGCGGAGTTCCCGACTGAACTGCTGCCAACGGAAACCGGACTGTTGCTGGCTGACGGATATGACGCGGAAATCGTCAGGATGGGACCGGACAACCCTCTGCCCGCCGCGCGGCGCAAGAAACTGACCTTGAAATTCGCGCGCAACGCCGCTGACCGGTTGCACGGGCTTCGTGATCCGGCACCGACGGCGCGTTTCAGCGCGATTTAGCCTGTCCGCGCGCAGCGGCGGCGGCGGCGATCAGTTCTTCCGCGATCTCCTCGGCTTCTTCCGGTTCGAAATCCAGCGGAAAATTCGCTTTGTCGGTTTCCACATAGATCCGCACCATTCCAAGTGTGGTCGGCCCGATCTGCAGGTTTGCGGCGATGTCGCTTTCGCGATTGATGCTCATGTCGTCCCTCTGATTGACAGTGCTTGGCTAGACTCAAGACCGGGGCGGCGCAAGTCATTCTCGGGTTTTGCGCGACCGGCAGGAAAAGTCTACTTCCCGTCCAAGGGCCCGGTTTCAGCCCGGAAATGGGGGTGATCGCCAGAAATCCCGGTAATAAAATTCCAAGACGCCCTATATATACGCAATTTTCGTGCAAACTGATCAAAATATAGCCTGTCAATAAAAAATTTCGTTGACTAAGCGGATTTTTGCCTATGTCATTTCGTCACACGCCCCAACGAGGGCGGTAGCAAAAGAGGAAGCAGTACATGTTTGACCAAGCTAAATCCGCAATCAAAAGCATCACCGAACTGGGTGTAGCCCTTCTCGCACTTGCGATCGTGGCCTCACTGCTGGTCGGTCCCGCCAATATGGCGTTCCTGGGCGATGTCACCGGTAACATCACCGCACTTGTTGCATCCCTTGGCAGCGCCGGTCTTTCGGGCCTGATTGCCCTTGGCGTTGTGATCTGGCTGTTCCAGAAATAACCGATACCTCCCTCTCCCCGGCACAGGACGGACCGCATGGATAAGGTCATTGCCGCGCTCAGCACACTGAAAACTTTGTTTCTGGCGATTGCCGAAACCGGGTTGGCGCTGGTGGCTGTTGCCCTTGTTGTCTATCTTTTGCTGGGGGGAAATTCCGGCGATTTCGTGATCGCCGTTGTGACCAATACCAGTCTCTTGGTTCAGGCGCTGTCGGCGCAGGCGTTGATCGCTGTGGCGCTGATCGTAGCCGTGTTCATGCTGGCCCGGAACCGGTTTTAGACTGCAATTGCATATTGACCCCTGCGCGATAAAACCGTAACTCGTCTGGCACGGCCCATGGGCCAAGGTGCCGGCGTAGCTCAGCTGGTTAGAGCGCTTGATTGTGGATCAAGAGGTCCCCCGTTCGAACCGGGGCGCTGGTACCATCAACATCCGTGAAATTTTGCAACCGTTCGGCCCCGGGATTGCCGTCCGCCCGCCTGTGAAATGGCCATCGCCGGGCTTATGCAAGCGGCGGGCTTTGCCCCCTGCGACCCCCTAGGATATTTCAGCAACATAGAATGGGCGGAGCTTAAAGCGTTTTTGCGTTCTAGCTGGAGCAAATTGCATCACCTGACGCGTTGAAATCTTTGATTTCAGGCCGCATTTGGTGATTCAAGTATACGCAATTCGCCCTAGGAAGCGGGGGCAAGCGCCTTTTGGGCGGCAACGCTTTCCATGGCCTGATGGATATGATGTGCGGCGGTTTTGGCAAAAGAACGCATCACCATAATCTCAAACCCTTTGGGGGTGCGGGTGATGACCGTCATCATATGGGCCAGTTCGGTGCGCGCGGTATGGCCCCGTTTGAAAACCTCGGGGCGCATGTCAATCGGGGTCAGCCGGGCCATGACCGCATCGGCGGCCTCACCTTCCAACAGCATGACGGCCCATCCGTCTGACTGATCGGTCACCGCCGCGGTTTTGCCAACCGCAGCCGCCACGGCGGCCTCGCCGACAAAAAAATACTGACCGCGGCCCGTCCAGATCAGGCGGTCGCCGGCCTTACCGCTGGTGCGCCCGACGGCGGGCAAGCCCAAGTCATGGGCCTTTTGCATGGCCTCGGAACAGGCGTCATGCTTGCCGGCAAAGGGCATCACCGAGGTGATGAAGGCCGGAGGCGTTTCGGCCAGCGTCACGCCGCCGGCGGACAGCGGCAGCACATCGGCCAGCGGAGATTTTGCAGCGAGATCAACCACGGAGTTTCTCCCCTTCGGGATCAAGGAAGACCGGCGAGCAAATCTCGCAGGCGGTTTCGATATTTCTGAGCAAATCGACCATTTTGATCACCTCACCCATCCGCGCGCGGCCGTTTTTGACGAAGCCATAGGCGATGGTATGGCCCAAAGTCGGTGAAAAACAGTGGCTGGTGATATAGCCCTGATCGTTGCTGCGGACCGGATCGTCGCCCATCTTGAACAGATGCGCGCCGCCCTTGAACTGTTTCGCCGCCCCGACCGGTTTCAGGCCGACAAGCTGTTCCCGGCTTTCGCCCGACAGGCCCGGCCTTTGGCTGGACACTTTGCCAACGCTGTCTTTTTTGGCCGCCACCATCCGCCCCATGCCGATATCGTCCGCCGTCACGCGGCCATGAATTTCGGCGTGGGTGATAAAGCCTTTTTCGATGCGCAGGACGTTTAACGCCTCCATCCCGTAATAGCCGCCGCCCAGCGCCTGTGCGCGGGTGTTCAATTCCCGCGACAAGGCGTCGCCAAATTTGGCCGGCACGGCCAGTTCATAGGCATGTTCGCCCGAGAATGAGATCCTGAACAGCCGCGCCTTGACCGCGCCGATGGTCACATCGCCACAGGCCATATAGGGGAAGGTTTCGTCGGTGATGTCCTGATCCAGCAAGCCGTTCAGCAGATCGCGGGATTTCGGCCCGGCGACTGCGAACTGCGCCCATTGTTCCGTGACCGAGATGAATTTTACATCGAGCTCCGGCCACAGGACCTGGGCGCAGAAATCCAGATGGGTCATCACCTGACCGGCGGCGGCTGTGGTCGTCGTCATCACATAGTGGTTTTTGCCCAGACGCGCCGAGGTGCCGTCGTCCATCACCATGCCGTCTTCGCGCAGCATCAGGCCATAGCGCACCTTGCCCACCGGCAGGGAGGAGAAGGTGTTGCAATAGACGCGATCGAGGAATTCGGGCGCGTCGGGGCCTTGAATGTCGATCTTGCCCAGCGTTGTCACATCGCAGATGCCGACGGTTTCACGCACCATCTTGACCTCGCGGTCGCAGGATTGCCGCCAGTTGCTCTCACCCGGTTTGGTGAACCAGGACGGGCGGTACCACAGGCCCGCCTCGACAAAACGTGCGTTCATTTCACGCGCCAGACTGTCGGACGGGATGAACCGCTCCGGGGCAAAGCCCTTGCCGGCCCCATGTGCGCCCAGCGCGCCGATGGCAACCGGCGAATAGGGCGGGCGGAAGGTTGTTGTGCCGGTTTCGGGGATCGACCGGCCGGTCAGTTCGGCCATGATCGCAAGTGCCGCGACGTTCGAGGTTTTGCCCTGATCGGTCGCCATGCCAAGCGTGGTATAGCGCTTCATATGCTCAACCGGGCGGAAGTTTTCCTTATGCGCCAGCCGGATATCCTTGCTGGTGACGTCGTTTTGCATATCCAGCCACGAACGGCCCTTGGCACCGTTAACATGCCAGAAGGGTTTCAGAGCGACAGGCGCGTCTTCGGCCTTGGGCAGGGTGATGCGCGGCGTGTCCTTGCCAAGCTCTTTCAAAATTTCCCTGGCCGCGTCAACGCCGGTTTTCAGCGCGCCGTGGGTTGTCAGTTCGCCATTGGCGGCACCGGCAACGGTCATGCCGGGAATGCTGTTCGGGGCCGGGACAAAGGCCGCGACATCGTCACGCCAGACCGGACGCCCGTTCATGTGGCAGGTCAGATGCACCGAAGGGTTCCAACCGCCGGATACGCCTAAACAGTCCGTCTGGATCTTGCGCACGCCCGCGGCGCTGCGAACGGTGATTTCGGCCAGACCCAAACGGCCCGAGGTGCCGATCACCTGTCCGCCGGTGATCACCGGGTAATCGCTGCTGACATTGGCGTCGGCGCGGGTGTCGATCACAGCGGCAATGGCAATGCCGGCGGCATGCAGGTCCGCTGCTGTGCGGTGGCCGTCGTCATTGTTGGTGAAGATCGAAACGGCTTTGCCCGGCGCCGCCGCAAAGCGGTTGACATAGCTGCGCACAGCACCGGCCATCATCACACCGGGGCGGTCATTGTTTGGAAAAGCAATCGGACGTTCAATCGCGCCGCCCGCCAGAATGCAGCGTTTCGCCGCGATCCGCCAGAAGGTTTCCAGCGGTGCACCTTTGGCATCCGCCAGATGATGGCTGACCCGCTCAAGCGCGCCGTAGGTGCCACCGTCATAGGCCCCGGTCACGGTCGTGCGCGGCATCAGGCGGACATTGTTCATCGCCGCCAGTTCGGCGACCGTGGCCGCCGCCCAATCGCGTCCCGGCGTGCCGTCCACGTCAAAGGTTTCGCTGTTCAGGCGCCCGCCAAGGGTGAAATCCTCATCCGCCAGTATGACATCAAGCCCGCCCTTGGCGGCGGTGATCGCCGCCATCAGGCCGGAAGGGCCCGAACCAATGATCAGCAAATCGCAATGCGCGAAAGCCTTGTCGTAATGGGCCGTATCGGCCTTGCCCGAAAGGGCGCCAAGCCCGGCGGCGCGACGGATGATCGGCTCATACAGCTTTTCCCAGAACGCCTTGGGCCACATGAAGGTCTTGTAGTAGAACCCGGCGCTGAAAAAAGGCGACATCAGATCGTTGACGGCCATCACGTCGAAATTCAGCGACGGAAACCGGTTCTGCGAGGACGCCGCCAGGCCACAGTAGATTTCCTGCGTGGTTGCGCGCACGTTCGGGGTGGTCTGATCGCCCACACCGATCTGCATCAGGGCGTTGGGTTCTTCCGAGCCCGAGGTCAAGATCCCGCGCGGGCGGTGATATTTGAAGCTGCGCCCCACAAGGCGCACGTCATTGGCCAGCAGCGCCGAAGCCAGGGTGTCGCCTTTGAAACCCAGCAGCGTCTTGCCGTCAAAGGTAAACGGAATTTGCTGGCTGCGGTCGATCTGACCGCCTTTGGACAGGCGGCTCATTTGGCACCTCGTGTCACGTCGGCAGCCAAAGCGGTCGCGTGGAATTCATGGGTTGAGACATTGCGTTCCGCGACAATCCAGGACCGGCAGCCGGTTTCGTGAAACCACAGTTCGCGGTTCACGCCGGCCGGGTTTTCGCGGATATAGACATAGTCAAAAAACGCCTCGGCACCGGCGTCGCCTTTGGGCCGGTCCAACAGCTTGGCGGAACCGCGGTAATGAAACTCGCGGCTGTCACGCTCGCCGCAGACGGGGCAGTTGATGCGCATTCTCTATCCCCTCAATGCAGGTTCGGCGTGGCGCCGTTGCCGGTTTCGTCGATCATGTGACCGGTTTCAAACCGCTTCAACAGCAGTTTGTCGGCGGCCTTGTGATGGTTGCCGGTGGCGATCAGATGGGCGAAAACATCGCCCGATCCCGGCACCGCCTTGAACCCGCCATAGCACCAGCCGCAGTTGATGAAAAACCCGTCAACCGGGCTTTTGTCGATGATGGGCGAGCCGTCCATCGACATATCCATGATCCCGCCCCAACTGCGCAGCATCTTGGCCTTGCCGATCATCGGCATCAGGGCCATACCCGCCTCGGCCACATGCTCGACCATCGGCAGGTTGCCGCGTTGGGCATAGGAATTGTACATGTCCAGATCGCCGCCAAAGACCAGACCGCCCTTGTCGGATTGGGACAGATAGAAATGGCCCATGCCGAAAGAAATCACATGCGGCATGATCGGTTTCAGCCCCTCGGTCACAAAGGCCTGCAACACATGGCTTTCGATCGGCAGGCGCAGGCCGGCCATCTGCCCAACCTGCGAAGACCGCCCCGCCACCGTCATCCCGACCTTGCCGGCCCCGATATAGCCGCGCGAGGTTTCGACCCCCAGCACCTTGCCGTTTTCGATCCGAAATCCGGTGACTTCACAGTTTTGAATGAGATCGACACCGCGCATATCGGCCCCGCGGGCATAGCCCCAGGCCACCGCGTCATGCCGGGCCGTTCCGCCGCGCCAGTGCATCAATGAGCCGTAAACCGGAAAGCGCGGATCGTCGTGGTTGATATAGGGCAGTTGCCGTTTGGTTTCCTCGCGGTCCCACAGAACCGCATCATCGCCCTGCATCCGCATCATGTTGCCGCGCCTCGACAGGGCATCGACCTGCCCGTCGGAATGGGCCAGAATCACCTGACCGCGCTGGGACAGCATGACGTTGTAGTTCAGCTCATTTTCAAGGTTTTCCCACAATTTCAGCGAATGGGAATAGAACTGGGAATTGCCTTCAAGGAAATAGTTCGCCCGCACGATGGTGGTGTTGCGGCCCACATTGCCGCCGCCCAGATAGCCCCGCTCCAGCACCGCGACATTGGTGATGCCGTGTTTCGCGGCCAGATAATAGGCGGTCGACAGGCCATGCCCGCCGCCACCGATGATCACCACATCGTAATGCGCCTTTGGCGTCGGATTGCGCCAGACCGGCTTCCAGTTCTTGTTGCCGGTCAGACCGTTCAGAAAAATCTGCAATGCGGAATAACGCATGATGCCCCCCAAAGTTCCGCAACATCAAACGGGATAGACCAACCCGGCGCAAGGTGGAAATCGACGTGTTTCAGGTTGATTTGCGACTTTCATTCACCGTTGCAGGCGCAGGGTGCCCAAAAGGTCCGTCGGGCCGCAGGCTTACTGGACCAGCGAATAATCGACCGCCAGAAAACTGACATTCACATCGCTGCAGGTGCCCAAAGAGGCCTGGGCGGCAAATGAGACATCGCCGTTGGCATAGACTTTCAGACCGGCGCTGCCGTTTGCCTTGCCCGCGATATGCACGCTGCCGACGGCAGAGATTGTCGCGCCATAGGTTTCCAGATCGGCGGCAGAGTCAAAATCCCCCGCTGAATAGATTTCCACCCCGCCGGTCGCCGCGCAATCGTCATCAGCACCCAGTTGCACCTTGGATGCCGTGTATACCGCCTTGTTTCCGGTATCCAACGACACCATGACCACATCCTCAAAAACCGAACTGGTTCCAAGCTGAAGCTGACATTCCGAGACGATCACCACCTCGCTGACCGTGATATCGGAATAAAGTTGCGCCTTTGAACCGTCTTTCCCGCCACAGGTGATGTGATATATCCTGCCCGGTATGAAACTGGTATATTTGGCGTCCTTGGCGGTGATTGAAATGACCGAAGCGCTGGTATTGATATAAGAAGGCTGACCGCTATAGAGCGGATCAAGATAGTTTGCGGCCAAAGCGGCAACATCAGCGGTATAGGCGGCCGACAGACCGCTTTTTTCTTCGATGATATCGCCATAGGTCAGCCCGTAAGAGCTGTTGGCTGTCCCCCGCCCGACGCTGGAACTCAGGCTGTTGTGGCCGTTGAAATCAACATCGTTCAGGCTTGGCACCAAAATCCGGTTGTTGTCGTCAAAGTAGTTGCTGTTATTAAAACTGATTGATTGTGACGCCAGACAATAGCTGTTGTAAAAATCATTGTTCGAGGTGAACGAGATTTCCCCGTTTGACTGGATGTCCGCCGTTTCACAGCTGGTTTGGGCGCGATAGGCGATCGTCTTGACCTGAATGTTCCAGCTTTGAAATCCCGCCAAACGCAACAGGAACGTCGGCAGGGGGTTTGAGCTTGCTGTTGAGCGGGTGGCGATCACCTCTACCGCATTGGGATTGCTGTTGCTGGCGGTAAAGGTTTCGCTGTCCACATCCCAATGGCCGAAAATCACACTGTCGCTGGTCACGGCTGAATTGATGTTCTCGCCCAACAGATTGGCGTTGGCCATCGTCAGGGCCGTTTCCAGCGCGGTGGACCGGCTGGGCAGATCAGCGATTGCGGCGCGTGCGGCGGCGTCGGTCGCGGTTTGCAGCATCGTCCGTGTGCGGCGCGCGTTGGACGTGTCCAGTGACATGCCGGAAAACAGCAAAACGATGATCATAACGACAAGGGCCAGATGGGTGACCATGCCGTCCTCGTTCCGGATCAGGTGTGTGATGGGGGTGATCAGGCGTGCGGGTTTCATCATCACGCCTATTCGGTTTCGTTGCGCATCGTCACCGCCGCCGTCAGCCCATACCCCTGTGTGCCGCCCATAACCCCCAGAACAGAAACATTGCTGAGATAGGTTTCGACCGTAACCACGACATCATCGCCCACTGTGATATCGACGCCATATTCGAAATTCATGAAGGTCAGCTTGGACAGGGCGTATTCCTGCCCGGTCTGGGCGTTGTATTGGCCAATCGCGACCCGGCGGGCCGTGTCGCGCGCGACGTCCCACATGGTGCTTTGGGTGGTCAGCATGATATTCAGATCAAACGTGCCAACAATGATGCCCGCAATCAAAGGCAGCCACAGCACGAATTCGACCGTGGCGTTGCCGTCCTCATTTCTGCGAAACCTGCGAAGCAGTCGTTTCATTTGCGGTTGTCCTTGTTCTGCCCCAAGTGCCCATTCCGAGGCTTTGTCGATCAAAACTAGGCTTGGAACGTGCGGAAAATTTGGGGAAATTGCGTTATTAGCAAGGCAGAGCCGCAAATTTCATGCGCGAAAGGGTCGGAATTAGGCCGCAATTTCTCTGATTGTTTTCAACAGGGAAACAGCAACACGCCCCGCTTGTATGGGTGTGATTGGCTCAATTTTTACGCACTATTCCGCGCCCCGAAACGGGAATCAGCCGCAACATATGACAAGGGCCGGGTTTTCGCCCGTAAATCACTAAAACGGGAAACATATTGGAAATGTTTGAGGTCTAGGTTCAATCCAGCCTATGGTGAACACGTTCTTTGGAATAAGGGGAGAAATCAATGTCCATGCAGAACGAACCAAGCTTTCGCCAATCCGTTGATCTGATGTTCAACCGGGCGGTGGCGCTGATGGATCTGCCGCCGGGTCTGGAGGAAAAGATCCGGGTCTGTAACGCCACATATACCGTGCGTTTCGGTGTACGTCTGCGTGGACAAATCCAGACCTTTACCGGATATCGCTCGGTTCATTCCGAACATATGGAACCGGTCAAGGGCGGTATCCGCTATGTTTTAAGCGTCAATCAGGACGAGGTTGAGGCGCTTGCCGCCCTGATGACCTATAAATGCGCGCTGGTGGAAACGCCGTTTGGCGGCTCCAAAGGGGGCCTGTGCATCGATCCCCGCGAATATGAGGAATATGAACTGGAATTGATCACCCGCCGGTTCGCCTATGAACTGATCAAACGCGACCTGATTCATCCCAGCCAGAACGTGCCCGCCCCCGATATGGGCACCGGTGAACGGGAAATGGCCTGGATCGCCGATCAATATGCGCGGATGAACACGACAGATATCAACGCCAAGGCCTGCGTGACCGGCAAACCGATCAATGCCGGCGGCATTCAGGGACGGACCGAGGCGACCGGGCGTGGCGTGCAATATGCGCTGCGCGAATATTTCCGCTATCCTGAAGACGTGGCT
>JAURMY010000175.1 GCA_030830465.1 Alphaproteobacteria bacterium | reverse complement strand
CTCGTTTGAAGAGTTCGACATGTTCAAGGCGCATCGTTGCACCGAATTCGGGATGCAGCAGGTCCGCTATCCCGGCGACGGTGTGATCACGGGCTGGGGCACGATCAACGGGCGCATGGTCTATGTGTTCAGCCAGGATTTCACCATTTTCGGCGGCTCTCTTTCGGAAACCCACGCCGAAAAGATATGCAAGATCATGGACATGGCAATCAAGGCCGGGGCGCCGGTGATTGGCATCAACGATTCCGGCGGCGCGCGCATTCAGGAGGGCGTGGCCAGTCTGGCGGGCTATGCCGACGTGTTTCAGAAGAACATCATGGCCAGCGGGGTGGTGCCGCAGATCAGCGTGATCATGGGGCCCTGCGCGGGTGGTGCGGTTTACAGCCCGGCGATGACCGACTTTATCTATATGGTCAAAGACAGTTCCTATATGTTCGTGACCGGCCCGGATGTGGTGAAAACCGTCACCAACGAGGTGGTCACGGCGGAACAGTTGGGCGGGGCGAAAACCCACACCAGCAAATCCTCGGTTGCCGACGGGGCCTTCGAAAACGACATCGAAGCCCTAAGCGAAATCCGCCGTCTGTTTGATTTTTTACCTTTGAATAACAAAGACAAAGCGCCGGTGAGGCCGTTTTTTGATGATCCGGCGCGGATGGAATTGTCGCTGGATACGCTGATTCCGGACAACCCGAACCAGCCCTATGACATGAAGGAACTGGTGCGCAAGCTGGCGGATGAGGCGGATTTCTTTGAAACCCAGGCCGATTTTGCCGCCAATATCCTGACCGGTTTCATCCGCATCGAAGGTGCGACCGTCGGCGTTGTGGCCAACCAGCCGATGGTGCTGGCGGGCTGTCTGGACATTGATGCCAGCCGCAAAGCCGCGCGATTCGTGCGGTTCTGCGATGCCTTTGAAATCCCGATTCTGACCCTGGTGGACGTGCCCGGATTTCTGCCGGGAACCAGCCAGGAATATGGCGGGGTTATCAAGCATGGTGCCAAACTGCTGTTTGCCTATGGCGAGGCGACGGTGCCGAAAGTCACTGTTATTACACGAAAAGCCTATGGCGGGGCCTATGACGTTATGGCGTCAAAACATCTGCGCGGCGACTTCAACTATGCCTGGCCGACGGCGCAGATCGCGGTGATGGGGGCCAAGGGTGCGGTGGAAATTCTGTACCGGTCCGAGCTGGGCGATGCCGACAAGATCGCCAAGCGCACGGCGGATTATGAAGACCGTTTCGCCAATCCGTTTGTGGCGGCGGAAAAGGGCTTCATTGACGATGTGATCATGCCCTCAGCGACACGCAAACGGGTGGCGCGGTCCTTTGCCGCCCTGCGCAACAAGACGCTGAGCAATCCCTGGAAGAAACACGACAACATCCCGTTGTGAGGCCGCAACCTGTCAGTGTGGAGATGTCAAACCGATGACCCAGCTTTACAAAAACCAGTCCTTCACCATCAGCCACGCCGACAATTCGGCCTTTGAAGGCGCCGGGCTGCGGTCGTTCTTTGAATATCGCCACATGGGCATTCCCGAGGCGACCGGCGGCAAGTTCGGCGCGCATGTGATCCGGGCGGTGCCGGGGGCCGACAGCCCCGGTTCCTGGCATACCCATGATCTCGATTTTCAACTGGTCTATGTCACCAAGGGCTGGGTTGAGTTTGAATATGAGGGGCAGGGATTGCAGATGCTGCGGGCCGGGTCCTGTGTATTGCAACCCGCCGGTATCCGGCACCGCGAGGTTCGGCACTCCGACGACATGGAGCTGATCGAGGTGGTCTCGCCCGCCGAATTTGCCACCCATGATGCAAAGGCACCGGCATGAGAGAGGTTTTTCTGATCGCGGCAGCGATGATTTCGGCCTTCGGGTTTTACATCCATCTGGTGCGGGGGCGGAACCTGATCGTCGGCCCCTTGTTGAAAGCGGAATTGCACCATGTGCCCAAGCACACGCTGAAATTCAGCTGGGATTGGGGCTCGGTCACCATGGTCATTCTGACCGTTTGTTATCTGGCGCCGCTTTGGCGGCTGGATTTCCTGCCGCTGGCGATGCTGGCAACGGTCTATGGCTATGCCTTGGGCGCGCTCAGTTTCATCACCATGCGGCGTGAAGGGTTCCGCGTGAACCAGATGCCGCAATGGCTGGCCTTCTGGGCCGCCTGTCTGTGCGGCCTGCTGGCATGGGGCGTTTTCTGATGCGCGGCCTTGCCCTGATTCTGGCGGCCTTGGCGCCGCCTGCCGCTGCTGCCGAGCCGATGGCGGTGCCGTCGGGGCAGATCATGCTGCCCTATGAATTCCTGTGGGAGGATCACCTGGACGAGGGCGCCAAGGGGGAAGCCTGGATGATTCTGCGCTTTCTGGCGCCGGAAATCGCCAAAGCGGGCGGCAAGATCAAGTTTGAGGATGCCGAAAAGGACATCGAATTTATCTGCAACAAGGTCGGCCTGCCGCTGGCGACCTCGACCGGGGCGGTCGACCAGATCATCGTCAACCTGATGGACCGCCCCATCGCGCGGGGCGAAAGCGACAGCGATGTCACCCAGTTCATGGGGGCCTATCGGGTGGTGTCGGGGCAGTGCGAATGGACATATTGAAGGGGTTAACATGCTGAAACACAGAGGTTTTCCGGGGCGCATGCCCAGTTCGGACTTTCAGTTCACCATTCGCCGCGCCAATCCCAAAGGGGTGACGCCACTGACCGCGCGGGAACGCTATGCCGATCGCAAACCGGCAGACCGGCGCGCTGATTCGGCCTTTCTGACCGCTTTGCTGGAGCATTTTGGCGAGGAACCCTTTGAAAGGGGCAATCTGGACGCCGGACGTCTAAGCTGGCTGTTCGGTCGCGAAGTGGTGCCTGCCGACGAAGACTTTGACCCGAAAGCCTATGATGCACGCCTTAAGATTGATATTCAGCGGGCCATGGTGTCGTTTCCGGATATATTTTCGGGGCATTCGGCGTGATTTCGCTTACCCGTTCATATGTTTGGCAAATTTTGGCCGAAGCCGGCCGGGCTGCAATTTCCGTGCTTTGTAATTGCGGCAACCTGGCATATGTTCAGGGTGTGGCAGGATCATGCGTCCCTTTCCTGCCCGCAGGTTACTTCGAGATATACCCTTCCCCTCTTCAGGGCCTGACTGTTTGCCAGTCGGGCCCTTCCTTTTTGCGGCCCGCTGACCGGCGCGGCTTTCCCCTTAAAACCAACAGGCAGGTGGCCAACATCTGCGCGCTGACAAGGACGTAGCCCATGTTCAAGAAAATCCTGATTGCCAACCGGGGCGAAATCGCCTGCCGCGTCATCAAAACGGCGCGAAAGATGGGGATCGCAACGGTGGCGGTCTATTCTGATGCGGACAGGAACGCGCTGCATGTGGAAATGGCGGATGAGGCGGTGCATATCGGCCCCGCTCCGGCCAACCAGTCTTATATCGTGATCGACAAGATCATGGCGGCGATTGCCGCGACCGGTGCCGAAGCGGTGCATCCGGGGTATGGGTTTCTGTCGGAAAACCGCAAATTCGCCGAGGCGTTAGAGGCGGCCGGCGTTGCCTTTATCGGGCCGCCCGCCGGGGCGATTGAGGCGATGGGGGACAAGATCACCTCAAAGAAACTGGCGGCGGAGGCCGGGGTTTCGACCGTGCCGGGCTATATGGGCCTGATTGCGGATGCCGACGAGGCGGTGAAGATTTCAAACGAGGTCGGTTATCCGGTGATGATCAAGGCCAGCGCCGGCGGCGGCGGCAAGGGGATGCGGATCGCCTGGAACGATCAGGAGGCCCGCGAGGGCTTTCAAAGCTCAAAGAACGAGGCGGCCAATTCGTTTGGCGACGACCGGATCTTTATTGAAAAGTTTGTCACGCAACCGCGCCATATCGAAATTCAGGTGCTGGGCGACAAACACGGCAACATCCTTTACCTTAATGAACGCGAATGCTCGATCCAGCGGCGCAACCAGAAAGTGGTTGAGGAGGCCCCAAGCCCGTTTCTGGACGCCGCCACCCGCAAGGCGATGGGCGAACAGTCGGTCGCGCTGGCCCGCGCGGTGGATTATTGCAGCGCCGGAACGGTAGAATTCATCGTCGATGGCAACCGCAACTTCTATTTCCTTGAAATGAACACCCGCTTGCAGGTGGAACATCCGGTGACCGAACTGATCACCGGGATTGATCTGGTCGAACAGATGATCCGCGTTGCTTATGGCGAAAAGCTGGCGCTGACGCAAAAGGATATCGGCATCAAAGGTTGGGCGATGGAAAGCCGGCTTTATGCCGAAGACCCTTATCGCGGCTTTCTGCCGTCAATCGGCCGCTTGACGCGTTATCGCCCGCCTGCGGAATCGGTCAGCGAAACTTCGGTTGTACGCAATGACACCGGGGTGTTTGAGGGCGGTGAAATCTCGATGTATTACGACCCGATGATCGCCAAACTGTGTTCCTGGGGACCGGATCGCGGTGCGGCGATTGAGGTGATGCGCACAGCGCTTGACAGTTTTGAGGTGGAAGGGATCGGCCACAACATCCCCTTTCTGGCCGCGGTGATGGACCATCCGAAATTCATCGACGGCAAGATGACCACGGCCTTTATCGCCGAAGAGTTCCCGGACGGGTTTAACGGCGTTGATCTGCCCGAACCGGTCTTGCGGCGTCTGGCCGCCGCCGCCGCCGCGATGTTCCGGGTGCAGGAAATCCGCGACGCGCGCATTTCCGGGCGCATGGACAACCATGAACGCGAAGTGGGCAGCGATTGGGTGATCTCGCTTGGGGGCAGGGACATCAAGGTGGTGATTGCCGCCGACAAGGCCGGGGCAACGGTGACATTTGACGACGGAAAAAGCCACCGCATCACCAGCAACTGGGTGCCCGGCATGCCGCTTGCGGTGCTGGACGTGGACGGCAAGGCGCTGGTGATCAAGGTGGATCGCGCCCCGTCGGGCTACAGGATGCGCCACCGGGGAGCCGACCTGAAGGTCACAGTGCGCACACCGCGGGTGTTTGAACTGGCCCAGCACATGATCGAAAAGCTGCCGCCGGATACGTCCAAGCTGTTGCTGTGTCCGATGCCGGGACTGGTCGTGTCCGTGGCCGTGGCCGAGGGCGACACGGTGCAGGACGGTCAGGCCCTGTGCACGGTCGAGGCGATGAAAATGGAAAACGTCCTGCGCGCGGAACGCAAGGGCGTTGTGACCAAGATCAACGCCAAACCGGGCGACAGCCTGAAGGTCGATGATGTGATCATGGAGTTTGAATAGGGCGGATGGAAGGCTGGTTCACGCTTAACATTCAGATCACCGTTGCCCTGATCGGCGGCGCAATGAATAGTCGCGGCCTAAGACTGATCAGTAACCCGGACGCGGCCCGGTCTGTCCGGCAATCGGCGAAGGTTTCTTGCGTGTCTCAGACATCGTGTTTGCCTTTTGCAGCAGTTGCGTCCCGTGGTTTAAACATGGTGGCAAATGGCGGCACAATCAATAACGCCGCTCACTTCCCCAGTTTTTCGTTGATCTCGTCGATCCGCATTGGGGTCTTGTCGATGGCGCGGCTCAGTTCCCTTGTGCTCCAGGGGGTGGGTTTGCGAAACAGAATGCTGCCGTCTTTGTCGACCACCACCAGCATGAAATCGCGCGGATGCAGTTTCTGGCGCAGCGCGCCCTTGGCGGCGGGGTCGGTATCAACGATCACCACGACATCGCGTTCCGCCAAAGCGTCGGGATCGGCGGCCAGCAATTCGGTCTGCCGCACAAGCCGGGGATCCTGCGGCGTGTCGGCAAACACCGCCACCACGCGCGACGTCCAGGCATATTGCGCCAAAGGGTCGGCGTCCTGTGCCAGTGCAACGGGGGCTGCCAGCAGAAAGGCAAGGGTCAGTATTCGGCGCATCAAATCATCCTTTGACGTTCATATAAGGGCTTTGGCGGGACAAACGAAGGGGGCCTGGGGATTTCGGACAATTTCCCGGCCCGTTAATCAACCGGTCAGAGGTTTCGGTCTATGCTGATTGCGATTGCATATGGATCGGCGCGAAAGGTCAGATCGCTTTTGGAGGTTATCCTTCATATGGGTGCGCATCGCACCGGGACCACGACACTGCAACGAAGCCTCCAACAAAATCACCACAATTTGACGAAAAATGGCATGATCGTCTGGGGACCGAAAACGACCCGGGGCGGGATGTTCTCGGGGCTGTTGCGCGGCGAGGATGCCGAACCGGATGAAACCGCGCGCCTGACCGCCCGCAACAAGGGTGTGATCGGCATCGAACTGGACCGTTTGGCGGGCATGGGCATATCGGCGGTTCTGGTGTCCGAGGAAAATATGCTGGGCGGGATTCGCGGCAATCTGCGCGCGGCACGGCTCTATCCCGGATTGTCAGCGCGGCTGGCGCGGTTCGCCGATGTGTTCGGGCCGGTTTGTACCCGGGTCGGCCTTGCGATCCGGCCCTACCAGGATTTCTGGGCCTCCTCGCTGGCCCATG
>JAURMY010000006.1 GCA_030830465.1 Alphaproteobacteria bacterium | reverse complement strand
GATGACAGGGTGCATCCTCGGCGTGGTTCGTCGCCGAAAAGCTGACATTGGTCAGCCGGTCAAACGACAGCACCCCATCGGCGCGCGGATAGTCCAGCACCGGATGTTTACTGGCTTCCTCGGTGGCTTGCGCGTCGGTCTTGCCATGCTTGATCGTGCCCAAGGGGTTCCAGCCGGTCAGGTTGGAAACCCACATGTCAAACCCGCCCAGCACCAATGAGGCCACCAGCCCGAATTTCGACCACAGGGGTTTCACATTGCGCACCCGCTTCAGGTCCTTGGCGATCGGGCCTGACCGCAGGTCGGTTTCATAGGCGGCCAGTTCATCCCCCGAACGGCCCGCGGCAATCGCGGCAAAGGCGGCCTCGGCGGCGGCTTTACCGGACAGCATCGCATTGTGGTTGCCCTTGATACGCGGCACATTCACCAGCCCGGCAGAGCAGCCCAGCAGGGCCACGCCCGGTGCCACCAGTTTCGGGATCGACTGCCAGCCGCCCTCGGTGATGGCGCGCGCACCATAGGCAACGCGTTTGCCGCCTTTCAGCAGCTTGGCAACCTCGGGGTGATGTTTGAACCGCTGAAATTCCATATAGGGAAACAGATGCGGGTTGCGATAGTTCAGGTGCACCACGAACCCAACGTAAACCTGATTGTTTTCAAGGTGGTAGATGAAAGACCCACCCCCGGCATTGCCGCCCAGCGGCCAGCCCATCGTGTGGGTGACGGTGCCTTCGGAATGGTTTTCCGGTTTGATTTCCCAGATTTCCTTCATCCCAAGGCCGAATTTCTGCACGTCCTTGCCCTGTTGCAGGTCATATTTCGCGATCACCTGCTTGGCCAGCGATCCACGCACGCCTTCGGACAGGAACACATATTTGCCGTGCAGTTCCATCCCCGGCTCGTAGGAATCGCCCGGCGTGCCGTCCTTGTTCAGACCAAACTCGCCCGCGACCACGCCCTTGACCTCGCCGTTGTCGCCATAGACCAGTTCCGAGCAGGACATGCCGGGAAAGATTTCCACACCCATCGCCTCGGCCTGTTCTGCCATCCAGCGACAGACATTGGCCATCGAGACAATGTAATTGCCGTGGTTGTTCATCAGGGGCGGCATCGGAAAGTTCGGGATGCGGATCGATCCGGCCTCGCCCAGAATCAGGAAATTGTCCTTTTTGACCTTAACCTTGATCGGCGCGCCGCGGCTTTTCCAGTCAGGCATCAGCGCATCCAGACCTGACGGGTCCAGCACGGCACCCGACAGGATATGCGCCCCGACTTCAGACCCTTTTTCCAGAACGACGACATTCAGATCGGCGTCCAGCTGCTTCAGCCGGATAGCCGCCGACAGGCCCGCCGGACCCGCCCCGACGATGACCACGTCATATTCCATTGCTTCGCGTTCAATCTCGGCCATGATGCTTTCCCCACTCTGCCACCGGGGCTGCCCCGGAAATCTTCCGGCCCTGCCTAGCCAACAGGGCGGGACAGGTCAATTCGAACGCGACGTTCCCTGTGCGGGAAAAGGTCGGATTTGTGCATCACGGCGCAAAATCCCGGCCTAAAGCGCCCATTTTCGCCGCCAAACCAGCCAAACCGCCAGAATCGAGAAATAGCCGTCCAGGGCATAGTGCCAGCCCAGATAGACCGACAGGAACAGGATGATGGCGCAGAACCCGGCCCCGAGCATTCCCCAAACCGCGCCCCGTTCAAATCCGTACAACGCCAGCAAGGCCGCAATGCCGACATGAACGCTGGGAAAGGCGGAAATGCCCGACCCCTTGGTCTGGTTCAAATCGACCAGATAATGCCACAGATTGGTCTGCGTGAAGCCGACGGCCGTCCGGGCAATACCACTTGCCACCAGCGCATCCGTCAGGTCCGAAAACCTGTTTCCGCCCAGCAGACGGTCATAAAACACCGGCCCGGCCGACAGGCCCGCCAAGGCCAGAATATTGCCCAGCACGATCCAGATCAGCGCATAAAGCAGCAAGAACCGGGCGACCCTTCGCGGGTCGCGATCCACCAGAACCAAAAACAGTGGAAATATGATGGCGACCATCAGCCAGATCGAAAAATAGAACACCTGCGGCAGGTCGGGCGGGATATAGGCCGCCAGTTTATGCGCCAGCCACCAGGGATCGACCCCGAAATGCAAAATCCGGTCAATCCGGGCGAACAGCGGATCAGCCCAGAACCCGAACACCAGCGGCATGGTCGGCTTTAGCGCACCGAAGGTGAAAGCAAACAACAGGCTGCCGCCAAAGGCATAGGCGCTGGCGGTCAACATATCCCGGTTGAAGCGGCGGCGATTAAAGATCAGCAGCAAAACCAGCAGCCCAACCAGCCAGGGCAACAAACCGACCAGCAGAAACACATAGGCCAGCGGGGTTTTCGCGGTGTTGATCAGAAATCCCAGCGGATCGGCGCGCAACAGCCAGATAACCGGCAGCATGCACAGGAAATAAACCAGCGTCAGGCGAAAGAACCGCTGTGCGGGTGCTGTCATGATTTGCCTCGGTCTGCCCGTTTTTTGCGGGAGTCTAGGCGGTGGATTCACCCAAGTCCATGGCCCGCTGACACCTCAGACGTTCAGCGAGTCATCCTCGGGCGGGATCACCCCAAGCTTGCGGCCGAAATCCAGATAGGAATGCTGCCGCCGGTTGCGCAATTCCCGGCGAACCGTATCGTTCTTGTCATAGTCAAACGACACACCCGACCCTTCGACCAACCGGTTCATCAGGTTGAACGCGGCGCAGACCTGCACCGCTTCAAACAGGGCCTTTTCGGTCCAGCCGGCGGCCAGAACCGCATCGGCATCGGCCTGAACCAGCCGAGAAGGCAGACTGTTCAATTTTTTGACATACCGCAGGATCGGCCTCAGCCGGTCGCTGATATCCGCCGTTTCGATGTCTTTCAGCAAGGCATCCACCAGCCCGCGCGGCTGGCCGAAAATCTCGGAATAGACCCGGTGCGAGCCATAGCAAAACGTGCAGGCATTCAGCCCCGACACATAGGCCGCGATCATTTCCCGCTCGCCGATCGACAATTCGCCTTCGCTGCGCAACACCCCCTCAAAAAACAGCATCAAGGGGCCGGCATTGTCAGGAAACCTTTGG
>JAURMY010000174.1 GCA_030830465.1 Alphaproteobacteria bacterium | reverse complement strand
CCAAACGCTGCCTGAAATCAAAGATTTCAACGCGTCAGGTGATGCAATTTGCTTCAGGTAAAACGCAATTGGCTTTAGGATGTCTTTGCGTAAAGCGGCACGTCGGCCTTGGCCCCCGCCGCCAGCGCTTTGGTCTGGTCCTGCCTGATCTGTTCATAAAGCCGCAGGCTTTCGGCGGCGAACAATCTGTCCGGCGGGGCGTAATGCACGAACGCACCTGAACGATCCACCCCGCGCGCCATCATGGCATAGTCCCGGTCGGCAACCTGTTGACGCGCATTCGGGTTCAGATAGCGCACGGCAAAGCCAATCCGCCTGTCATCCGATGTATTTGGTCCCGAACCGTGAATCGTCAGCCCGTGATGCAACGACATCTGCCCCGGTTGCAGTTCGATCGCAACGCGGTCTTCGGGGCGGACATCCACCTGAACTTCCTGCCCGCGCGACAACAGATTGTCGGCGGCATAGGTGTCGTGATGCGGCAGGATCGGGTTCTTGTGGCTGCCGGCGACGAAATCCATGCAGCCGGATGCCACCGTCGCAGGCGACAGGGCAATCCACGCCGTTACCTGATCCTGGGTGGCCCCCAGCCCCCAATAGGTCAGGTCCTGATGCATCGACACGATCTGCCTTGTGCGCGGTTCCTTGATGAAGAATTCCGCCGACCAGACCATCAGATCAGGCCCCAGAATACCCGCCACCGCATCCAGAACGCGCGGGTTTGTGGCCAGACGGGCGGCCAGCGGCATGACCACCTGGGCATTCACCCGTTTATACTGGTTCAGCGCCAGCGGCAGGCCGTTATCAAGCCAGTCACGCTCGATTCCCTCCAGATCGCGCCGGGCTTGCGCCGCCTCGGCGGCGCTGAGGGCCGGAAGCGGGAACAGATAGCCGTCGCGCGCATAAGCCGCTCGATTTTCCGCGCTCAACGAGGTTGTTGCAGCTTGCGCCTCTATCACGGGCCACTCCTGTTATTGTTTCTGAAACGGTCATAAATCCGCCGCATTATCAGGCTAATCACAGCCCGATAAGTCGCGCAATATTCTTTGATCCGGCTTTTGTCGGCGCCGCACGCCATGTTAACCGAATCGAGTCAGATTTCGCGCGTAGCTAAAGGCAGGAAGCAACCGGACTGACAGATTATGGCACGCGAACCGATTACCCATGTGATTGTGATGGATGGCACGCTCAGCACGCTGCGGCATGAGATGGCCACCAATGCGGGCCTGACCTATCGCCTGTTGGCCGAGTCGCCGGAAGCAACGCGGATGTCGCTCAACTATGTCGAAGGCATTCAGTGGTACACATGGACCGGTCTGATCGACGTGATTGCCGGAATCGGGATCAACGGCCAGATCCGGCGCGCCTATGGCTATATCGCCAGCCGTTATCGACCGGGTGACCGGATCTATCTGTTCGGGTTTTCCCGCGGCGCCTTTGCCGTGCGCTCGCTTGCCGGGATCATTGACCAGATCGGGCTGCTGAAATCCGGCCACGCGACGGAACGGCATATCCGGCAGGCGTTTCGCTATTATAAGCAAGACAGCCTGAGCGACGCGGGCAAGACTTTCGCGACCAACCATTGTCACGCGCAAACGCCCATTGAAATGGTCGGGGTCTGGGATACCGTGAAATCCCTGGGCATTCAGTATCCGCTCTTGTGGCGTCTGGCGCCGCAGGCCACGGATTTCCACACCCATGATCTTGGGCCTTCGATCAAGAACGGGTTTCACGCGCTGGCGCGGGATGAAACCCGCAACGCCTTTGCCCCTGTGATGTGGAACACCAAAGGGGATTTCGAAGGCCATGTGGAACAGATGTGGTTTCGCGGCGCGCATGGCGATGTGGGCGGTGACATTGGCGGTTTCCTCAGGGCCCGCCCGCTCAGCAATATTCCCCTGGTCTGGATGCTGGAAAAGGCGGAAGGGTGCGGCCTGACCCTGCCCGCAGACTGGCGCAAACGTTTTCCGGTGGACCCGAACGCCCCGGCCCACGGACGGTTTCGCGGTCTGGCAAAATATTTCCTGTTTCGCCGCAAACGGGTGATGTTCGCGGATCCGTCCGAGCACTTGCATCCCAGTGCCGAAATCCCTGTGCCCATCCGGTGTCCGCGCCGACAATGGCGCTGGCCCTTTGCCGCAAAGACCGGCGCGGCCTGAGGGCGGATTACGGCGCCGCAATGCCGGTCCAGCCGTTTTACAAACCGGTGAAATCCTGTATGCGCAAGGTCTGGAGGGACCATGTCGCGTGCATTGATGATTCAAGGGGCCGGTTCGAATGTCGGCAAATCGATGTTGGTGGCCGGCCTGTGCCGGGCCTATCACCGGCGCGGCCTGACGGTTCGACCCTTCAAGCCACAGAACATGTCCAACAATGCCGCCGTCACCGAGGATGGCGGTGAAATCGGTCGCGCCCAGGCGTTGCAGGCGCTGGCGGCCTATGCGCCCTTGCGTGTGGATCTGAACCCGGTCCTGTTGAAGCCTGAATCGGAAACCGGTGCGCAGGTGGTGGTGCACGGCAAACGT
>JAURMY010000173.1 GCA_030830465.1 Alphaproteobacteria bacterium | reverse complement strand
GTATCGTCCGCCTTGGAATGGCGCGCCATGCCGGCAGAGTTTACCAGAATATCAAACGGACCGTTTGCTGCAACGGCTGCGGCGGTTGCTGTGACATCGGCAACGTCCATTGGCAGGGTGTTGACCGACCAGTTTTCGGCGGTCATTTCCTTGGCCAGTGCGGTCAGTTTGTCACCACTGCGCGCGGCCAGGGTGACTTTGGCGCCATGCTCAGCCAATGCCACCGCACAGGCCAGGCCAATGCCCGATGACGCGCCCGCTACCAGTGCCCGTTTTCCGGTCAGATCAAAGGTCGGGGTGCGGGGAAAGCGGCTCATGCAAATCATCCTGTCACTGGTTTCGGGACTGGTCTGTAAAAGGGCGGATCGTGATGCAAAGGTCAACCATGTTTTGCACGGGCCGCAAGTGGGGTGCCCGTCCCGCCCGGCCATGGTATTTCCGGCGATATTGTACTAGACAGTTAAAATATTTTGGCTGTACTGTTTCTGCAAGGACCGTGGCACCGATTTCGTTTTCCAGACCCGCAAAGGACGCCGACCATGATGAACCCGGAGCTTAAGACATTTCTGGACCGCTGGGCGGCAGAGTGGAGCCCCCTGCCTTCAACCGCAACCATGGCCGACCGCGATGCGATGTTTGAGGGGATTGCAAAACGGATGCGCCTGCCAACGCCCGAAGGGGTCGAGACCGATCAACAACACTGGATCGACAGCGGGGATCGCAAGGTGCGTGTGCGGGTGTTCCGGCACCGCTCGGACGCGATTCAGCCCTGTCTGGTCTATTTGCATGGGGGCGGCTGGATGCAGGGCAGCCCGGAAACCCATTGGGATATCACCGCGCGGCTGGCGGACTGGGCGAAAATGACTGTGATTTCCGTCGATTACGCCAAGGCCCCGACCTATATCTTTCCCATCCCGAATGACGAGGTGGTGGACGTGATGCGCTGGGCCTTCACCAATGCGGAAATGCTGCGAATTGACCCGGAGCGGATTTCCATTGGTGGCGACAGCGCGGGTGCCCATCTGGCGGCCTCGGCAACGCTTGTTTTGCGCGATACGCACAAGGTCAGGTCGCAACTGCTGATATATCCGCCCTGTGATTTTGATTTCACCCGCCCGTCCTGCGTGGAAAATGCCGAAGGGCCGGTGATCAAACCGAACGGAAGCACCGAGTTCGCCTATTTCCGAAATCTGGCGGTGATTGCGACCGAACGCGCCTCGCCGCTATTGGCTAAGACCCATGTTGGCCTGCCGCCGGCATTTATCGCCGTTGCGCAATACGATCCGTTGCGTGACAGCGGCATTGCCTATGCCGAGGCGCTGGAGGCTGCCGGGGTGCCGGTTGTGCTGGACCGGGGGCCGGGCTTGATCCATGGATATTTGCGGGCGATGGATTGTTGCAGCGACAGTATGGCCAAACTGAAAATGATGGCGGCCTGGCTGGTCGCGCAGAACCGGGAATGACCAGCCCGGCAAAACCCGGCCTGTCGCCTGCCTTCACGATCGAGGCTGAGATTGACGCGCCAAGATCGGCAGGCCCCGGTCCGCAGGGCGAACGATTGCATATCCCGATCACCGGCGGCCGCGTCCACGGCCCCCGGCTGAACGGGCGGATATTGCCGGGCGGCTCTGACTGGCCGGTTGTCGGCCCGGACGGCAACAGCCGGGTTGAAGCGCATTACACGATTGAAGCCGATGACGGGACGCTGATCTATGTGGTCAACAAGGCCATTCGCGTGTCCAGCGCCGCGGTCACGGCGCGGCTTCGCGCCGGACAGCCGGTTTCGCCCGAGGAATATTACATGCGCGGCGCACCGGTTTTTGACGCGCCAAACGGGCCGCACCGCTGGCTCTCGGAACACCTGTTCATCTGTTCGATCGCCCCGATGGGACGTTTGATCAGCATTGATGTATATACCCTGCTTTAAGGGTTACGCTTTCGCCGAAAGCCCCGTTCTTGCGGTGATGGTGCCCCAGCCCAACCCGAAGGTCAGGCTTTGCCCTCGTATTGATCGGCGTCGTAATTGTGCAGGAAATCCGCAGGCAAATCCGGCCCCCAGACATAGATACCGTCTTCCGGCGGGTGGTCCTTGGCCTGCCAGTCGTGGGTGACGCTGATGTAATCAATGTCGGCGGAATATTCGCACCAGGTGCCCCAGGGGTCCTGCATGTAGTGGAAATAATTCGACCCCAGCACATGCCGACCCAGACCCCAGCCCCTTTGATAGCCGCGATCTGCCATTTGCATTGCGCCCAGACCGATTCCGTTGATCGATCCGACATCCCAACTGATGTGGTGCATACCCGGCGCGCGTCCGGCGGCGTTTGCAAAAGCAAACATATGGTGATCCGAGCCGTGAATGCCGTGCATGAAGGCGATGATATCGCCGGTGTGATCCGACAGGCGCATCCCCAGAACGCGGGTGTAAAAATCTATTGTCTGCGGCACGTCGCTGACAAAGGCCAGCATATGCGCAAAGCGCACAGGAACCGCATCCGGCTTGTTCTGGCGGCCCCAGGACCCGGGGACATCCCTGGGACAGGAGCCATCCAGCCCGCCAAACGCGACCTTGTCATTCGGCGAGGTTTTTTCCGCGACCTTGATCTGAATGAGAAACCCGTTCGGATCGTGAAAGAAGATCCCGTTTGACTCGATCCCCGCCGGGGCATCCAGCAATTTGACGCCCTGTTTCTCGATGTTCTTTTTCATCGCGTCAAAGTCTTCTTCGAAGACCCCATAGGTCATCATGTTCAGCTTTTTGTATTTGCCTTCTGTCAACTGGCCCCAGCGGTGGGTGTTGCCAAAGGTGTAAAGGCCAAGGGCGTTGCCCTCTTCGCGGACATCAAGGCCGAACGCGCCATAGAAATCCTGCGCCTTGGCAAGGTCCGGCACCACGATGTCAAACTGGGTCAGAGAATGCACACCCAATTCACCCGGACGTTTGTTGACACCAATTCTTCCTGAAATCGCAGTCATGGTTTTCTCCTTAACCGGCGTTGTTTCTGTCAGGCATCCTTGATCGGATTCGACAGCAATCCGACCTGTTCAATTTCGACTTCGCAGACATCGCCGGCCTTCATCCACAAGGGCGGCTTGCGGGCATGGCCAACGCCGGACGGGGTGCCGGTGATGATCACGTCGCCGGGCACCAGTGTCATGACCTGGCTGCAGATCGACACCAGTTCGGCGACCGGGAAAACCATGTCGTCAATATCGGTCTGCTGCACGACCTGACCGTTCAGCCGGGTTTGCAGTTTCAGGCCCTTGCAGCCGGGCGGCAGCGCATCGGCGGTGACAAAGGCCGGGCCGAAAGCGCCGGTGCCATCAAAATTCTTACCGGCGGTCCATTGCGGTGTGCGGCGCTGATAATCGCGGACCGAGCCGTCGTTGAACACGGAATAGCCCACGACATGATCCAGCGCCTTTTCAAGCGGCACATTCTTGGCGGTTTTGC
>JAURMY010000172.1 GCA_030830465.1 Alphaproteobacteria bacterium | reverse complement strand
GGCGGCGCTGTAATCCTGAAGGACGCGGGCTTCGTGGGCGCGGGCTTTGCCGGTATTGGCTGCCGCGATTTTGCGCCCCTGTTCGGTCAGTTCAATCAACACGCCGCGCCGGTCGCCCTGGCTGTGATGGCGTTTGACCAGGCCCTGCTCGACCAGCCGGTCAAGGGCGCGGGTCAGGGTCGGCTGTTTCATGATACATTTGCGTGCCAGCGTGCCGACATTAAGTTTCGCGCCGGGATAGAGCGAGCTGAGGATGCGCCAAGTGGTGACCGGAATGCCGTCCTTTTGCAATTCGGCGTGAAAACTGTCCGAGGCGGCGGCGCTGACCTGGGCCAGCAGATAAAGCAGGTAATCGTCGGTAAAGGCGGGGTCAGTGGTGGACATGCGCCGTGCCGTATTTGCCGGAAAAGAACAGCAGCGGTTCCAGATCGGACTGTTCGCAATCCTGAACCTCGCCGAAAAACACGACGTGATCGCCAGCCTCGATCGTCATGGTGCGGCGGCATTCAAATGTGGCGATGGTGTCCCGGATCACCGGCAAATCGGCGATACCGCGATGCCAGTCGATATTGGCGAACCGGTCCGAGGCGGGTTTGGCAAAAGTATCGCTGATAGCGCGTTGTTCGCTGGACAGGATGTTGATGGCAAAATGCCCGGCATTGCGAAAGACGTCCAGATTGGGAGACCGGTTGACCAGCGACCACAAAACCAGTGGCGGGTCCAGCGATACCGAGGAAAACGAATTGATTGTCAGCCCGATCGGGGCATTGTTGCGGTCCGTGCTTGTGGCAATGGCGACGCCGGTTGCGAATTTGCCGAAAGCGCGGCGCAGGGCCAGGGATTTTTCGTCCATCGGGGCTCGGAAGGTTTGTTAAAATATTACTTTTCATATATTCCAAAATAATCTATTTTACAAGCAGAAACCGCGCAACACGCTGGGGCGGCGATTCTGAACTGAGTGAAAAACGGGGGAAACGATGCTGAACGACCGGATCGAAGCCAAGTGGATCGACGCGTTTGAAACGACATTCCGGGCCTGCAAGGTGGATCACACGCAAACCGCGATCATCCTCAGCGAAACCCAAAGCCGCGATCTGAACGTGCATCTGGCGGAACTGGCGCTGGCGCGGATCGGGGTGCCGTTTTATCACCTGAAAGTGCCGACACCGCGAAACACCGCCCCGGCGATTCTGCGCTCCACCGGGACATGTATCGCCCTCAATGGTCAGGACAAGGCGGTCGCGGCGCTGGCGGCGGTGGATTTCGTCGTCGATCTGACCCTGGAAGGACTGATGCACGCACCCCAGACCCAGGCGATCCTGAAGAACGGCGCGCGGATCATGAACATCAGCAACGAGCATCCCGATATGCTGGAACGCGCCTTGCCGGACGAGGATTTGAAGGCGCGCACGCTGGCAGCCTCGCGTCTGTGCCGCAAGGCGGGCCGCATGACAGTGACCAGCGACGCGGGCACCGACCTGACGGTGGACATGACCGGCAACAACACCGTGGGCATCTGGGGCTGGACCGACAAGCCCGGCACGCTGGCACATTGGCCAGGCGGCATCATCGTGTCCTTTCCCCGCGCCGGAAGCGTCAACGGGCGGCTGGTGTTTCAGCCCGGCGACATGAACCTGACTTTCAAGAAATATTTCGACAGCGAAGTGATTTTTACCCTTGAGGGCGATTATGTCACGCGGATCGAAGGCAAAGGCACCGACGCGCGCCTGATGCGCACCTATCTTGAGGCTTTTGGCGACAAGGAAGCCTATGCCACCAGCCATGTCGGCTGGGGCCTGCACAAGGCGGCGCGCTACGAAGCACTGACGATGTATGACCGGCGCGACATGAACTCGACCGAGCTCAGGGCCGTGGCCGGTAACTTTCTCTATTCAACCGGGGCCAATGAATTTGCCGGGCGGTTTACCCAGGGCCATTTCGATCTGCCGATGATGGGCACAACGATCACGGTGGATGACACCTGTGTCGTTGAAAACGGGGCTCTGACCTCGTGGTGATGGCGGCGGGCATCGTTTTTGACAGCCGCGGGGCTGGCGATGTGCCGGTCATCTGCCTGCACGGGATCGGCGGCGATACGACCAGTTTTCAGCCGCAACTTGACGGGCTGTCCGGCACCCGCCGGGTGATTGCCTGGAACATGCCGGGTTATGGCGGGTCAACCCTTTTGACGCCCACGACCTTCGCCGGGCTGGCAGATGCCCTGACCGGGTTCATGGATGCGCTGGGCATCGACCGCGCCCATCTGTGCGGCCAATCCATCGGCGGCATGGTGGCGCTTGAAACCGCGTTGCGCCATCCCGAACGGGTGGCCTCGCTGGTCTTGATCGCCACCACCCCGGCTTTTGGCGGGCGCGACGACAGTTTCAAGGATCAATTCGTCGCCGCGCGGCTGGACCCGCTGGATGCCGGGCAAACCCTGGCTGAACTGGCGCAAAGTTTCGTGCCGGACATCATCGGCCCGGTGGCAACACCCGAGGTGATCCGCTTGGCGACCGCCTCGATGGCGCGGGTGCCCGAAGCCAGTTATCGCGAAATCATCCGCTGTCTGGTCACCTTCAACCGGCGCGATGATCTGGCGC
>JAURMY010000171.1 GCA_030830465.1 Alphaproteobacteria bacterium | reverse complement strand
CGAGTTTGCCGAACGCTCCAAACTGTTCATGGAAACGCTCGACGTTGACGAAATGGTGGCGCAACTGCTGGTGTCCGAAGGTTTTGCCACGCTGGAAGAGGTGGCCTATGTCGAACTGGACGAACTGCTGGTGATCGACGGCTTTGACGAAGAAACCGCACAAGAGCTTCAGGCCCGCGCCCGCGATTGCATTGACGCGATCCACGCCAAGGCCATTGAGCGCGCCCGCGAACTGGGTGTCGATCAAAGCCTGTTTGATTTCGAAGGCCTGACCCCGGAAATGTTTGTCGCCCTGGGCGAAGACGGCGTGAAGACGCTGGAAGACTTTGCCACCTGCGCCGACTGGGAACTGGCGGGCGGCTATACCACCGTCAATGGCGAGCGGGTCAAGGATGAAGGCTTGCTTGAAAAATTCGACATGTCGCTGGAAGAGGCACAAAACCTGATCATGACCGCGCGGATTCAGCTGGGCTGGGTCGATCCGGCCGATCTGGAACCGGAAGAAACCGACGACATCGAAGAGGAGGCCGAAGCCTGATTTTTCAGGCTTCGGAGTTTGCCCGTGACACGCGGCGGCCGATCAAAATCTGAGGACCAGGCAGAACGCCGGTGCATTGCCACCGGCGAAAGCCACCCCAAGGCCGGCCTGATCCGTTTTGTCGCCGGGCCGGATGACCGGATCGTGCCGGATATCGCCGGCAAGCTGCCGGGCCGTGGCATATGGGTGTCGTCCGACCGGGCGGCGCTGACAAAGGCGGTGCAGAAAAAGCTGTTTTCGCGCGCGGCAAAAACCCAGGCCGTGGTGTCCGACACTTTGGTGAACGATGTCGAGGCCCTGCTTGTGAAACAGGTGATTTCGCTGATTTCGCTGGCGCGTAAAGGCGGTTCCGCGATCACCGGATTTGAAAAGGTCAAGGAAGCCTGCACAAACGGCACCGTTGCGGTTTTGTTACAGGCCTTTGACGGCTCGCCTTCCCAATTGGGCAAAATTCGCCCGCCAAAAGGGGAAAATAGCCATATCACCTGCCTTTCTGCGCAGGAATTGGGTGTGGCATTCGGGCGGGAAAATGTGATACACGCCGCGCTTGCCGCTGGCGGATTAAGCGAACGTGTAGTAGAGGAAGCCGCAAGACTGGCCGGCATCCGCGAAATCAATGTCCAGATGCGGGCAGATGCATCCGGCGCAGTGCCGGAACTAGAAGGTGTTAAAGACGTATGAGCGATACAGACAACAAATCCGGCAAACCCCTCGGCCTGCGTGGCGGTGGTGATCGGAGTCATGTCCGTCAAAGCTTTAGCCACGGCCGGACCAAATCAGTCGTGGTCGAAACCAAACGCAAGCGTGTCGTTGTGCCCAAACCCGGCGCCGCAACGCCCGCACCCGCGCCCGGCGCAACCACAACAGCGGCACCCGGTGGCGCCAAATCGCAGAACCGCGTTCCGCCGACCACAAGGCGTCCGGCAGGCATTTCCGATGCGGAAATGGAGCGCCGTCTGGCCGCGTTGAAAGCCGCCAAAGAACGCGAAAGCGAAGAAGCCGCCGCACGCGAGGAAGAAGCCCGCAAGCGCGAAGCCGAACGCGAGGAAAAGCGCGCCGAAATCGAAGCGAAAGAGCGCGAGGAACAAGAGCGCGCCGAGCGTCTGCGCGAGAAGGAAGAAGAAGAGCGTCGCGCGATCGAGGCCGCCAAAGCCGCGAAGTCGGCTGGCGACGAAGCTCCGATGCCGGTCGCCGGCGAACCGGACGACCGCAGCGCGGCCGCGCCGCGCCACACGCCCAGCAAGCGCGCGATTGAGCGTACCGCCAACGAAGACACCAAGAAACCCGCCCGCGTCAAGGAAGACGACAGCCGCCGGCGCTCGGGTAAACTGACGATCAATCAGGCGCTGACAGGCGGCGAAGGCGGGCGGCAACGCTCGATGGCCGCGATGAAGCGCGCGCAGGAACGGGAACGCCGCAAGGCGATGGGCTCAACCGAGCGCGAAAAGATCATGCGCGACGTGCAGGTGCCCGAAGCGATCACCGTTCAGGAACTGGCAAACCGCATGGCCGAACGTGTGGCCGCCGTTGTTAAGGCCTTGATGCAGAACGGCATTATGGCCACCCAGAACCAAACGATCGACGCCGATACCGCACAGCTGATCGTTGAGGAATTTGGCCACAAGGTTGTGCGGGTTTCCGACGCCGACGTTGAACAGGCGATTGATACGGTCAAGGATGCGCCGGAAGATCTGCAAACCCGCGCCCCGGTCATCACGATCATGGGCCATGTCGATCACGGCAAAACCTCGCTTTTGGACGCTTTGCGCAAGACCAATGTGGTTTCGGGCGAGGCTGGCGGCATCACCCAGCATATCGGTGCCTATCAGATCACGACCGACAGCGGTGCCAAGCTGACATTCCTGGACACGCCGGGCCACGCCGCCTTTACCTCGATGCGGGCGCGCGGCGCGAATGTGACCGACATGGTTGTTCTGGTCGTTGCGGCGGATGATTCTGTCATGCCGCAGACGATTGAAGCGATCAATCACGCCAAGGCCGCCAAGGTGCCGATGATCATTGCGATCAACAAGATCGACCGACCGGGAGCCGATCCGAACAAGGTTCGGACCCAGCTTTTGCAGCATGAAGTCGTGGTTGAGGCGATGTCGGGCGATGTTCTTGACGTTGAGGTTTCTGCCAAGACCGGTCAGGGGCTGGATCAGCTGCTGGAAAACATCGTTCTTCAGGCTGAACTGTTGGAACTGAAGGCCAACCCGAACCGCGACGCCGAAGGTGCGGTGATCGAGGCCAAGCTGGACACCGGCCGCGGCCCGGTTGCGACCGTTCTGATTCAGAACGGCACCTTGCATCAGGGTGACATCTTTGTTGTTGGCGAACAATGGGGCCGGGTGCGGGCACTGATGAACGATCAGGGCGAGCGTATTACCGAGGCCGGTCCGTCAACCCCGGTCGAAGTTCTGGGCCTGAACGGGACCCCGGCAGCCGGCGACGTTCTGAACGTTGTTGCCGACGAATCAAAAGCCCGCGAAATCGCCGATTACCGCGCGCAGGTCACCAAGGACAAAAAGGCCGCTGTTGGCGCCGCCACCACGCTGGATCAGTTGCTGGCCAAGGCCAAGGTCGACAAGAATGTCTCGGAATTGCCGATTGTGGTGAAATCCGACGTTCAGGGCTCTGCCGAGGCGATCGTTCAGGCGATGGAAAAGGTCGGCAACGAAGAGGTCCGCGTGCGCGTGCTGCATTCCGGCGTCGGCGCGATCACAGAAAGCGATGTGACCCTGGCCGAAGCCTCGGGCGCACCGATCATCGGCTTTAACGTCCGCGCCAATGCGCCGGCACGGGAATCCGCCCGCCAGAAGGGTGTGGAAATCCGGTATTATTCGATCATCTACGACCTTGTGGATGATGTGAAAGCCGCCGCAAGCGGTCTGTTGTCCGCCGAGATCAAGGAAACCTTTATCGGTTACGCCGAAATCAAGGAAGTCTTCAAGATCACCGGTGTTGGCAAGATCGCCGGCTGTATCGTCAACGAAGGTGTCGCGCGCCGTTCGGCCGGGGTTCGCCTGTTGCGCGACAACGTGGTGATCCATCAGGGCAAGCTGAAAACGCTGAAACGCTTCAAAGACGAGGTCAAAGAAGTGAAAAGCGGCCAGGAATGCGGCATGGCCTTTGAAAATTACGAAGACATCCGCGAAGGCGATGTTATCGAGATTTTCGAAACTGAAGAGATTGAACGGTCCCTATGATGTATCTAAGGTGGTAACAGACACCACTTTTAGGGACTGCCGCTGGTCGGTCTTCGAAGGGATTCATGGCTGACACCGAAAAACCGGACCCGAAGGCCGGGCAAATGGCACCTCGCTGGCTGGCAGAAATGCGGGCCAGCGCGGTTGAAGGCACACATGCCTCAAGGCCGCAGGGCTTTTATATCAATTACAAATACTTTGCGGCGGTCTATGTTGCACGCGGATATGACCGCCTGATCGTGTCCTTTGACAATCTGTCTGCTGTCAACGACCCAAGCCTTGAACGCGACGCCTGGGGCGACAAGTTTTACGGCGAAAACGGCTGGTCGAGCCTTGGCATTCTGTCGTTTGACGCAAACTGGTACCGGGACGAGGCGCTGTTTGACTATCTTGAAAACCTGCGCAACAGCGGATTTTTCAAACAGTTCAAACATGTGGTGTTTACCGGCACGTCGATGGGTGCATACGCGGCCTGCGCCTTTTGCGGCCTTGCGCCGGGCTCCACCGTGCTGGCCTATTCGCCGCAATCGACATTGGCCAAGGAACTGGTGCCCTGGGAAAAGCGGTTCAACCGGGGCCGCCAGCAAGACTGGTCCGGCCGCTATCGCGACGCTGCCGACCTGACGGCGCCAGCGTCCATGGTCTATTTGTGTTATGATCCCTATATGGAGGGCGACAAGGCCCATGCCGACCGGTTTCATGGCGACAATATCGTGCACCTGCATTCAAACTATATCGGCCACAAGACCGTGGTGTTTTTCCGCCGTGCCGGGATTTTGAAAGACATCACCCGGCTTTGCATCGAAAACAAGATGACCAAGGCGATTTTTGACGATCTTTATCGCAGCCGCCGGAAATTGCCGTGGTACTATTTCGGCCTGATGGATATCGCCATGGCACGCGGCCATATGGGGCTTGCCCAGCGGATGATCAACGTGGCGGCGCAGGCTTCGGGACATCCGAATATCCGAGGGGCGCTGATCAAACGCCGGGAATTGTTCCTGAACCAAAAGAAAAGCTGAGGCATCAAGATGAGCGCGCAACCGGATCTGAACCTGACCACTGACCCCGTCATTCGCGACGTTGAAAACGCGATTGTCGTGCCCCTGCCCAGCGACAATGACGGGGTTCAGCCCCTGAACACCGGGGTACTGACCAACGAGGGGGTTGAGGTTGAAGAAAGCATCACCTGGCGCGACGGCAACCGGTTCTCTTTGTCGCCGCGCGTTCCGGCCGCCGCTGAAATCGAAACCCTTGGCGGCCGGTATATGTTCGCCGGGCTGATGTTCGGGCATTTCGGGCATTTTCTGGTGGAAACCACGGCGCGGCTTTGGGCCTATGAGCAGCTTAAAGATCAGATTGACGGGATCGTGTTTGTGCCCAAGGTCCAGCGCCGGATCGATCATGTGCTGAACGTCTACACCCCGTTCATGCGCCTTTTGGACATCGAATGCCCCATCATCAACCTGCCGGAACCCGCCCGGTTTGACCGCCTTCTGGTGCCGCAACAGGGTTTTGGCATGTTCGGTATGATCCAGGGCCTGCCGCAATACCGTGATTTCATGCGCAGCCGCATGGGACGTCACATCAAGGATGACGGGGCGAAAAAGCTGTATGTGTCCCGTTCGGCGCTGCCCGAACAGCGGGGCGGTCTGATTGGCGAAACCCTGATCGAGGAATATCTGGCCGCCGAAGGCTACCGTATTTTCCATCCGCAGAAACACTCGCACGAAGAACAGTTGACGGCCTATAAATCCGCCGACTTTATCGTATCGCCGGATGGCTCACCCCTGCATATGGCGGCCCTTGTCGCCAAGCCGACGGCTAAGGTCGCCGTTCTGGCGCGGCGCCCTTCGATCGCGGAACAGTTTGAAATCCAGTTCAAGGCATTTTGCGGTATTGATACGGTCACCGTGGACGCCCTGCGATGCCACTGGATTCCGGTGAACCACGCCCGGCCCAGCCGCTTGTCTTATGGCGAACTTGATTTCGGCAAGCTTTACGCCTCCTTGAAATCCGGCGGCCTGATCAGCGCCGCGACCCCTTGGCCGGAAATGACGGACGCCGATCGAAAATCGGTGATGGATGCGCTGGAAGAACGGCAAAAGATCGGGTTCAAGCTGTACGAAGGCCCTGATGTTTAGAGCGAATTGCGTTAGATATCCCAGCCAAAGCCCTGACAGGTCTCAATAATTCTGCTTCCTGTATCTGGTTTCGCGGCATTGATCGCATTTTCCTGCAAGAACCAGTAGACATACCGGGCATAGGGGTTTTGCGTCGCAAGAATGTTGCGAAAGGCCAGCTCGGCGCCAACGTCATGGACATTCTGACACATGTGGTGAAAATCCGAACGGCCAAACAGGATCGCCGGCTTTCGGT
>JAURMY010000170.1 GCA_030830465.1 Alphaproteobacteria bacterium | reverse complement strand
TTGTCAGGGCGCTACCGTGCGGGCGAAAAAATGCCCAGTTCCCGCCGTCTGGCCGCGCATCTGGGGATCAGCCGGATCACGGTCACGCTGGCCTATAATGAACTTGTCGCCGACGATTATCTGACCGCGAACAACCGCTCGGGATATTATATTTCGCAAACCGCCCCGGCCCCGCCGCTGGTGCTGCCCCAGTCTACCCCCGCCAGCGAAAAGGTGAACTGGGATCGCGTCATTCAACGGCAATTCACCGGCGCGCGGCTGGTGGAAAAACTGGGCGACTGGCGGCGCTATCCCTATCCTTTCATTTATGGTCAGGCCGACCCTGAACTGTTCAACCAATCCAGTTGGCGTCTTTGTGCCCATCAGGCGCTGGGAAAGAAGGATTTTGACAGTCTGACATCGGATTATGCCGAACGTGATGATCCCGAGTTGATCAGCTTTATCGCCCGCCACACCCTGCCGCGGCGCGGTATTCAGGCCCGGCCCGAACAGATTTTGGTGACCGTCGGGGCCCAGAACGCCCTGTGGATCGTGGCGCAGATACTGTTGCAGAAGGGGCGCGTGGCGGCCTTTGAAAACCCCGGCTATCCCGGCTTGCGCGATATCCTCAGCCATGCCGGCAGTGAAAATCACGCGGTGGATGTAGACGCCAAGGGCCTGCCGCCGGAACTGCTGCCCGAAGGGGTGGATGTGGTTTTCACGACCCCCAGCCATCAATGCCCGACCACGGTGACCATGCCGATTTCGCGCCGGCATGAAATGCTGAAGCTGGCGCATGACCGGGATTTCCTGATCGTCGAGGATGATTATGAATTTGAGATGAGTTTCCTCACCCCGCCGACGCCCGCGCTGAAAAGCCTCGATACCGATGGGCGGGTGATTTATGTCGGCAGTTTTTCCAAATCCCTGTTTCCCGGACTGCGTCTGGGCTATTTGGTGGCCTCAGAGCCGTTTATCCGGCAGGCCCGCGCGCTGCGCCATTCCGTCCTGCGCCATCCGCCCGGCCATATCCAGCGCACGACCGCCTATTTTCTGGCGCTGGGGCATTACGACGCCATGGTCAAAACCATGCGCAACGCCTTTCACACCCGCCGCAAAGTCATGAGCCGCGCCCTGCAGGACACCCCGCTTCAGGTGGCCGGCAGCGCCAGTTTTGGCGGCTCGTCCTTTTGGGTCAAGGCCCCGGATGGCACCGACACCGGGCAATTGGCCCAGAATTTGCGCAAATCCGGTGTGTTGATTGAACCGGGCAGCCCGTTTTTCGCTGGCAGCGGCGCGCCAAGCCCCTATTTCCGGCTGGCCTATTCCTCAATCGCTGCAGGAAAAATCCCCGAAGGGGTCAGCCGTATCGCTGCCGCACTGGCCTGAAGGGCGGCGATCCCCGACGGGGAAAACCCCGTCGCATTCTGGACTTAAACCTGTTATGAACTGGCCCTATCGACTTGCATGACCTTGTTTCATAACACCGATTGAAACAGCCGGACGCCATCCGTCCCATACTGCCGAAAAATTATCTCCCATGGAAGGGGGCCAACGGAGAAGCCTTTGTAAAAGTGCTGCAAATGCATGGGATTGAGCATGCTTTTGGGATTATCGGCTCGGCCTTCATGCCGATCTCTGACAATTTTCCTGCTGCGGGAATCAAGTTCTGGGACGTGGCGCATGAATGCAACGGCGGCTATATGGCCGACGGTTTCACCCGCACCACCGGCAAGATGGCGATGATCATCGCCCAGAACGGCCCGGGCATCACCAACTTTGTGACCTGTGTGAAGACCGCCTATTGGAACCACACACCGATGCTGCTGGTCACCCCGCAGGCCGCCAACAAGACCATCGGTCAGGGCGGTTTTCAGGAAGTCGAGCAGATGAAGCTGTTTGAAGACATGGTTTGCTATCAGGAAGAGGTGCGCGACCCAAGCCGCGTTGCCGAAGTTCTGAACCGGGTGATCCTGAACGCCCACCGCCGCTCGGCCCCTGCGCAGATCAACGTGCCGCGCGATATGTGGACCCAGGTGATTGACATCAACCTGCCCGCCATTGTCGATTTCGAACGCCCCTCGGGCGGCGAAGCGGCGTTGGATCAGGCGGCCAAACTGCTGTCGGAAGCCAAGTTTCCGGTGATCCTGAACGGCGCGGGCGTGATCCTTGCAGGTGCCATCGGCAAATCGGCGGCATTGGCGGAACGTCTGGATGCGCCGGTCTGCTGCAACTATCAGCACAACGACGCCTTCCCCGGCAGCCACCCGCTGCATGTCGGCCCCTTGGGCTATAACGGGTCCAAAGCGGCGATGGAGCTGGTGTCCAAGGCCGATGTGGTTCTGGCCCTTGGCACCCGTCTGAACCCGTTTTCGACCCTGCCCGGCTATGGCATTGACTACTGGCCCAAGGACGCGAAGCTGATCCAGGTGGACATCAACCCGGACCGTATCGGCCTGACCAAACCGGTGGCTGTCGGCATCATCGGCGATGCGGGCAAGGTTGCCGACGGGATCCTGTCGCGCCTGAGCGGCAGCGCAGGCGACGCCGGCCGGGCCGACCGCAAGGCGCTGATCGGATCGCTGAAGTCCAAATGGGCGCAGGAACTGACCTCGATGGACCACGAGCAGGACGATCCGGGCACCACCTGGAACGAGCGCGCCCGCAACGCCAAGCCGGATTGGCTGAGCCCGCGCAAAGCCTGGCGCGCCATTCAGTCGGCCCTGCCCAAGGACGCGATCATTTCCTCTGATATCGGCAACAACTGCGCCATCGGCAACGCCTATCCCAGCTTTGAAAAAGGCCGCAAATATCTGGCCCCCGGCCTGTTCGGCCCTTGCGGTTACGGGTTCCCGTCCATTGTCGGCGCGAAAATCGGCAACCCGGACACTCCGGTTGTCGGCTTTGCCGGCGACGGCGCTTTCGGCATTTCGATGAACGAAATGGCGGCAATCGGGCGCGGCGACTGGCCGCCGATCACCATGATCGTGTTCCGCAACTATCAGTGGGGCGCCGAAAAGCGCAACTCGACCCTGTGGTATGATGACAACTTTGTCGGCACTGAGCTTGACGAGAATGTCAGCTATGCCGCCATCGCACGGGCCTGCGGCCTTGAGGGTGTTCAGGCCGGCACGATGGACCAGTTGCGCGATGTTCTGGCCAAGGCGGTTGAAGACCAGATGAAGCACGGCAAGACCACCTTTATCGAGGCGCTGATCAACCAGGAACTGGGTGAACCGTTCCGCCGCGACGCGATGAAAAAACCGGTCGTTGTGGCAGGCATCAGCAAAAGCGATATGCGCCCGCAGAAAAGCGCATGAAACCAAACGGGCCGGCCCATCGTGGCCGGCCCGTTTTGACTTTGCGGTGGAGTCAATGACCGACAGCGACACGTCCCCTTTTTTGTCATCCGTCGCGCCGGTCTGTCCGCCTGAATTGCTGCGACTGGCGCAGGCATGCCCAACGCCGCGGGTCGCGATTGCCCGCGCCGGGGCCGAAATGCCGATGCAGGCCGCCAAAGAGGCAACCGATCTGGGCATCATGACCCCGGTTTTCACGGGCGAGACCGATGACATCCGGCGTGTTGCCGATACTCTGGACTGGGATATTTCAGCCTATCCGCTGATCGCCGCAAAGGGCGAGGCCGAGGCGGGTGCCGCCGCGGCACTGGCCTGTGGCACCGGTCAGGCTGATATCCTGATGAAGGGGCAGTTGCACTCGGACACCTTCCTGAAGGCCGCGATTTCCCGCGACGCCGGGCTGCGCACCCATGCAAGGCTGGTGCATATCTTTCACATCACCCATCCCGGCGGCGGCAAACCTTTACTGGTTTGTGACGGGGCGGTGAATGTCGCCCCGGATATCGAGGTGCGCAAAACCGCGACACAGGAAGTTGTCAGCCTGCTGCACAAGCTTGGCAATGCCCGCCCCAAGGTGGCATTTCTGTCTGCAACCGAAAGCGCGATCCCCTCAGTGCCGTCTTCAGTGGAGGCCGCAGAGTTGTGCGACTGGGCGCGTGAACATGTTTCCGGGGCTGATTTTTCCGGCCCCCTGGCGCTTGATTTGATCCTGTCCGCGCAGGCGGCAATGGTCAAAGGGCTGCAATCCGATCCCGTCGCGGGCCGTGCGGACGCGGTGATTGTGCCCGACATTGTGTCCGGCAATGTGCTGTTCAAGGCCCTTGTCTATTTGTCGGGCGGTTGTGCGGCCGGCCTTATTACCGGCGCCAAGGTCCCGCTGCTGCTGACCAGTCGCGCAGATCCACCGGCGGCCCGGCTGGCCTCAATCGCGCTGGCTGCGGTGGCCAG
>JAURMY010000169.1 GCA_030830465.1 Alphaproteobacteria bacterium | reverse complement strand
GACAACCTCGGCAAAGACCGGCGCCATCCGGGTGATCTCTCCCTGCCGCGAACCCGGCAGAACCGCCAGCAGCGGCGCTTTGGGATCAATGCCGTGCCGGGCGCGAAAATCCCTGGTTTCGGCGGGGCCGGGCACGGGATCGGCGGCAACCGGATGACCGACAAAATCGCATCCCATGCCTTCGGCCAGCATATAGGGCGGCTCAAACGGGAACAGGGCCAGTACGTGGTCAATGCTGCGGGCCATTTTTGCCGCCCGTTCGGGCCGCCAGGCCCACACCGTGGGGGCGACATAATGGATGGTTTTCAGGCCCGGACGGGCGGCCTTGGCGCGGGCGGCGACCCGCAGGCAGAAATCCGGGCTGTCAATGGTGATCAGCGCGGCCGGGTCAAGGGCGGTGACCGCCCTGGCCGCCTGCGCGGCCCGCGCCAGCAATTTCGGCAGCTTCGGCAGAACCTCAAGCAGCCCCATCACGGCAAGGTCTGACATCGGAAACAGGCTGTCGAGCCCCTCGGCCTGCATCAAGGGCCCGCCAATGCCGTGAAAAGTCAGGGTCGGCTCTAGCTGTTTGAGGCCGGCCATCAGGCTGGCCCCGAGGCGGTCACCCGAAGGTTCGCCCGCGATCAGAAACACCGCGCGCGGGCCGGTCATGGTACCTGATATCCAAAAACGAACAGGCCGGCGCGATCGGCAGCGGCCAGTGTCTCTGCCCGGTTCAGGATCATCACCTGACCCGCCTCAAGTGCGATACCGGCAAGACCGGCGGCGCGGGCCGCCGCAACGGTATCCGGTCCGATGGCGGGCAAATCAAGGCGCGCGTCCTGATCGGGCTTGCAGGCCTTGTAAAGCACGCCGCGCGCGCCATTCGGATCAGGGCGGAGGTTTTCCGCGGTTCTGGCGACGAAATCCAGCATGACATCGGTGCCTTGCAGGCTTTCCAAGCCCAGGCAAAGCCCTTGCGCCACCACCGCCCCCTGCCCCACATCGACCCGTCCCAGGGCGGTGACAATCGCCGCCGCACGGGCGATATCGGCAAGATCCGCAGCACCCGGCGCAATCCTGCCCATAACCCCCGGGTCACACTGCAAGTCCGGCAGGATCGCCTGCGGGGCCACGACGTCAAGCCCGTTCTCAGCGAACAGGCGCGCGGAGGCCCGCAACGTGGTGTCATCCCCGGCCCCAAGTGCGGCGACAAGCCTGCGTGAAGTGTCGTCAAGCTGTGTCAGGTCCAGGTGCGGCCGGGTCATCGCACCGGCAAACACCGCTTTGGCGCAGTGATGATCGTGAAGCTTTTGGAACATCGCCCCCAAGTGTTCAAACCGGGCGGCAAGGGTGGGATGCGCCCCGGCCCAGGGCAGCGGCACCGTCGGGAATGTCACCACCACATAGGCCTGCCCCGTCGCCCGGCACTGGTTTGCCAGCATTTCCGGCAACAGACCGGCCCCGGCAATGATGGCAAGGCGGGGCGCGTCGGTCACCGGTTCAGTCCGGGGTGCAGAACGACCGTTCAGAGGCCGAAAAGATGAATTCCAGAACGTCCTGAACCAGCGGATTGTCGGGCATATCCTGTTCCAGTTTCCGTGCGCGCTCCATCAACGTGCCTTCGCCGGCAAACAGGGCCTTATAAGCGGCGCGCAGACCGTTCATGTCGTCTTTGTCAGCACCGCGCCGTTTCAAGCCGACCAGATTGAGCCCGCCCAGACTGCCCCTTGGGGAAACCACCGAGCCATAGGGGATCACATCTGTCACCACCGAGGATCCGGTGCCGATCATCGCGCCGCGGCCGATCCGGCAAAACTGGTGGATGCCGGCAAGGCCGCCGATCACGGCATTGTCGCCGATCACCGCATGACCGCCAAGTGCGACGGAATTGGCAAAAACGATGTTGTTGCCGACCATACAGTCATGGCCCACATGCACCATCATCATGAACAGGTTTCCGTCGCCCACCCTGGTCAGACCGCCGCCGCCTTCGGTGCCCGGATTCATCGTGACATATTCGCGGATCATGTTGTTGGAACCGATTTCCAGGCGGGTGATCTCGCCCCTGAATTTCAAATCCTGCGGCTGGCTGCCGATCGAGGCGAAGGGCCAGATCTTGGTGCCGGGACCGATCGTTGTGTGGCCGCTGATCACAACATGGCTGACAAGTTCGACACTTTCGCCCAGTTCGGCATGGGCGCCGACAACGCAATAGGCACCGATCCGGCAACCGGCGCCGATCCGGGCGCCGTCTTCGATGATGGCGGTTTGGTGAACAGAGGCTGAGGGGTGGATCACTGGGCAGCTCCGGTCACAATACGCCTTTGGGCAGGTCGATCATCGCGGAAAACTCCGCCTCGGCGGCGATTTTACCGTCCACTTTGCCCTCGCCCCAGAACTTCCAGATTTTGCCGCGCCCGCGCAGGACCTGTACATGCAGTTCCAGAACATCCCCCGGCACCACCATGTTGCGAAAGCGGCATTTGTCCATCGTCATGAAATAGACCAGCGGGTTCTTGTCGATCAGATCAAGCGTATGGCTGACCAGAACCGCCGCTGTCTGGGCCATGGCCTCGATCACGGTGACGCCGGGCATCACCGGTTTGGCGGGAAAATGGCCCTGAAAATGCGGCTCGTTGAAGGTGACGTTCTTGATCCCCACAGCGCTTTCGCCGGTTTTGATGTTGATGACCTTGTCCACAAACAGAAACGGATAGCGGTGCGGGATCATGCGCTGGATCATCGCCAGATCGACCGAGGTCAGTTCATTTGTGGGTTCGCTGGTCATCCGCTGCGGCCTTCCTGTTGGAACTGCTTTTCTTTCTCACTAGCAACCGGCATCAAAAGAGACAAGCGAAGTGTCACGGTTTGGCAGGTTCGGTCCCGTCGCCGATCACGGAATTCACCCGCGCGATGGCCCTGTCGGTCACATCGACCCGACCTGACGAGATGATCGTGGTCCGCTGATCCAGAATCACATCAGCGCCCAGCTCCGTCGCCAGTTTCAACAGCTCGCCAAAGGCCTTCTTGAAAAACACCTGCTGCTCGCCTTCGGTCCAACCGCTCAGGTCCACCGCTTTTTGCGCTTGCTGCTTTCGGATATTCTGGACTTTTTCATCAAAGGCATCGGCCAGAATACGGAAATCTGACGCCGGCAAAGTTTTGCGTTTTTCGGTCAGCGCCTGTTCTTCAGCCTTCAATTCTTCTTCGATGCGGTGATTTTCCTCGGTCAAATCTGCAGATCGCTGTTCAAGTTCGTGCAGCACCCGTTTGCCGAAGTCGGACTCTTTGAAAAACCTGTCCTGATTCAGCGTCAGGATGCTGGTCGAGCCGGATGGCCCCCCGACGGTTTGCGCCCCGGCGACCGAAACAAATGCCGCAAGCACAAAACCGCAAAGAAGAGCGAACCGCATCTGCCTGCTTTCTAGAACCGTTTTCCGATGGTCAGATTGAAGGGCTGAACCTGGTCATAGCTTTGCGTGGCAATCGGTTGGCTGAAATTGAAGCGCAAAGGCCCGATGGCGGTGTTCAGGAAGACCGAGAACCCAATCATTGAACGGATGTGCATGCCAGCGTCGACCGTCGGCGACAAAGCCAGGGTCGTCGCGTCCAGCCCCCAGACCGAACCGACATCAAAGAACAGGCCGCCATTGACGCCGTATTCCTCCGGCAATCCCAGCGGGAATGTCGTTTCAAACCGCGCAACGGCATACATGTTCCCGCCCAGGGCATCCCTGTTGGCAACACTCAGATCCCGCGGGCCGATCCCGTTGATCTTGAACCCGCGCATGATGTCGTCGCCCATAAAGAAGCGGTTGGTGATCGTGGACGCGCCGCTGTTGTCCACCAAAAGCCCACCTTCCAGTTCAACACTGAAGGTCAGTTTGTCATTGGCGCTTGCGACCCGTCCGCCCAATAGAACAGAGGATTTGGAATACTGTGCCTGACCGCCAAACCCGGCGATTTCCTGATTGACCCGGAAGATCGTACCCGAATTCTGCCGCAAGCCGTTCTTGCGGTTGTCAAACGTATAACCGAAGGTCAGCGATGAATTTGTGATCGTGCCGACATCGGCGGTGACAATGGGGGACGGTGTTCCCGTGACACCCAGAACGGTGTTTGAACCGGCCAAATACCCAAAGCTCACACGGCCGTTTTCACTGATCGGAAAGGAAATCGACGGCGACAAAGCCGCCTTTACCGTATCATAGAACGCATTCTGCGCGTTTGTGTTGCGCTGATACATTTCAAACGAAAACCGCATCGGTCCGTCCAGCAACGCCGGTTCGCTGAAAGACAGGGAATAATCGGATGAGGTGGTCGCGCCGCCATATTGGACGCCGATCGACTGACCCCGCCCCAGAAAGTTGCTTTCCGACAGCGAAATCGTCGCGCCCAACCCTGACGACCCATAGGAGGCGCCAAAAGACAGGCTGCCGGTCGGTTGGTCCTTGACGTTCACATCCACAATCACGCGGTCCGGCGTCGAACCAGGCCGGGTTGTGACTTCGCTTTGCGAAAAGAAGCCAAGCGCCTTGATCCGGTCCGAGGCCGCGCGAATGGCACGCGGATTGAAAGGATCGCCCTCGACCGTCGTGAACTGCCGGCGAATGACACGGTCAAGTGTCGTGTCGTTGCCTTCAATATCAATCCGCTCGACAAAAACCCTTGGGCCGCGTTCGACAACAAATTCAATATCCAGCGTCAGCGTTTTCTCGTTACGGGTGACTTTCGGGGTCGCGCGAATGAAGTTCAGACCGTTTTGCGTGGCCAAACCTTCGATCCGGTCGACCGAACGTTCAACCAGCGCCGGGGAATAGGTTCCGCCGCTCTTGACGGTGACGACTTTGGCATAATCCTCGGCATTCAGGTCTTTCAAGGCCGAGGTGGTCGTGATCTTGCCGAATTTATATGACTGGCCTTCCTGCACTTTAAAGGTCAGGAAAAACCCGTTTCTTTCCCGCACAACTTCGCTGGATACGCCCAGCACCTGAAAATCGATAAAGCCTTCAGAGTGATAGAAATCGGTCAAAACCTGACGGTCAAACGCGATACGGTCGGCGGCGAAAGTGTCGCTGCGAATGAAGCGGCGCAGAATGCCGGCCTGCTTGGTCAACAGCACGCGGCGCAGGCGGCGGTCGCTGAAATACCGGTTGCCGACAAAGCTCAGCCGCTCCACCTCGACTGTGCCGCCTTCAAAAATCTCAAACACAAGGTCAACCCGGTTGTCCGACCGGCGGATGATCTTCGGGGTGACTTCGGCGGTATAGCGTCCGGCCTGACGATAGGCCTCGGTGATCAGGGCCGCATCTTGCTGCGCCTCTTTCGGGCTGTAGGTGCGGCGGGATTTCGATTGAATGACACCGGCCAGCTTTTCGTCTTTCAGCTTTTTGTTGCCTTCAAAATCAATGCGGTTGATCGTCGGGTATTCCTTGACCGTTACAACCAGGGTGTTGCCCGCAGGCTCCACCGAAACCTCTTCAAACAGGCCCGTGTCAATCAGGCGCTGATAAGCGGCATTGATCTGGCCCGCGGTGACCGGGTTCTTCAGGTCAAGACCGGCATAATTCCGAATGGTCGCGGCTTCGATTCGCTGGTTGCCTTTGACCGTGATCTGCGTGATCGACATGGTTTGGGCATAACCGGGAGCCACCCAGACGACCGAAAAAACGCTTGCAAGCATTACGCTCAAAACGGTTGCCCACAGGGACTTTTGCAGGTCGTGTCGCATCATCATATTCATTTCCCACCGCTCGTAGCCGGCCCGCTGCCGAATGTGACGCGTGCTCTTGGAACTTTGAATAGGGGCAAACAAACCCGATGTCAAAACGACAAACGCCAAAAACAGCCACAGGCCTCAATCCATGGCTGAAAAGCCTCATTTTTTCAAAAGAACCCGACCGCCCGTCAGCGAAACGCCGGAAAATCAGAGAATCGTCTGAACCTGCTCCAGATGGTCCTGAACGATAAAGGAATGGGCGTATTCCACCCCAAACCAGCCCACGGCCGCCAGCGCCGCAGCGATAATCAGGATCGACAGCAGGCGGTCATTGTTGACGTCGATCAAAAGTCCGAGTCCGCGATATCCCTGTGCGACCTGTTGCATCGTAAAAAACCTTGCCTGTGTTTTGCGTTGCCCCTGTTATGGCGGCGCAATGTGGCAACACTATGGCCCGGCGGGAAAAAATGAAAAACTTTCAGGTCGCTGACCCGGCGGGGTTTCAACCCCCTCGCCAGTCACTTACCACGCGGTCAGATATTTCCCGGCAGCGCGTCGTCGCCCGTAACCTTGGTGTGCAGGGTCTTCAGCGCATTGCTGACCGTCCCTGCCCGATAATAGACATCAAGGTCCAGCATGGCCTGCCAAAGGGTATATTGACGCTCGCCGCGTTTGAAGGCCGCCAGCCTGCGGGCGATTTCGGCACCGGTTCTTTCGCGGTCCAGCTGCATTTGACGGATCACAACCGGGGCGGCGCTGCCCAGCGTGACCAGTTCATTTTCCGGCTCGGCCACAACGGAAAACAGTGCTGAAACCGGTTTCACAAGAATGCTGAGAATGGGCCGGATGATCGCACCCTTGCGGGGCTGACGCCCCTGCAAAGCGGTCTCAAACTGGCCGTATTGATAGTCGATTCCCCACCGGATCTTATAAACGATTTCCGACAGCCTATCATACCCGACCGTGCTGTTCCGGGACACATCCATCGCTTCCAGTTGATAATCGCGATTGAACGGGCATTGCAGCAACTTTTCCGCGATATCCGCAGGGGTGCCATCGGGGTGGGGCATTTCGGCAATCGCCTGTGCTTCCGGGCTTTCGCAGCGCCAGTCTTCCAGCAACAGCTTGCCGTTGATGGAAATGCTGGAATGCCTTGGATCAGGCGCGCAGGCACCCAGCAAGGCGAAAAAGAGTACAATCAATACCGGACGCATTATTTCCCCACGGGCAGTCAACCCGGTCATAATTGCAGGTCAAACCGCAATCGCACGTCCCATTTGGGGACGATGATTTCGAAAACATCCAACCGGTGATTTCCGTTGTAAGAATGCATCATTTCGGCGATCACTGTTTCCAAATCCATGATAAAACGATGTTTTCCAAGAAACTGTTGTTGGTCAAACTGTGGCGGATTCACACGACTCAGCCTCCATGGTCTGGGTCAACCCGGCAATGACGCAGCAGGGAGATCCGCCCGGCGCCAAGTTTTCGCTTGCAAATCCGGGGGCCCGGCCTTGTTCTGGTCCAAGCCTGATGAGCAGCGGAGTGTACCGGTTTGGAGTTTGACTATATTATCGTCGGAGCCGGCAGCGCCGGGGCATTGCTTGCCAACCGGCTGAGCCAGAAATTCCGGGTGCTGCTGTTGGAGGCTGGCGGCCGCGACACCTATCCCTGGATCCATATTCCAATCGGTTATCTTTACTGCATCAACAACCCGCGCACCGACTGGATGTACCGCACCCAGGCCGAGCCGGGGTTGAACGGCCGAAGCCTGATTTACCCGCGTGGCAAAGGGCTTGGCGGCTGTTCTTCGATCAACGGCATGCTGTATCTGCGCGGTCAGGCTGCGGATTATGACCAGTGGCGGCAACTTGGCAATCCGGGCTGGGGCTGGGACGAAGTGCTGCCCTATTTCAAGAAACACGAAGACTATGCGGATGGCGCCGATGACCTGCATGGCACCGGCGGGGAATGGAAGGTGCAGCACCAGCGCCTGCATTGGGAGATTCTGGACGACTGGCTTGAGGCAGCGCATCAGGCCGGTCTGCCAAAAACCGATGATTTCAACCGGGGCGACAACGAAGGGGTCGGATATTTCAAGGTCAATCAGAACAGGGGCTGGCGCTGGAACACATCCAAGGCCTTTCTGCGCCCAGCTGCGGATCGGTTGTTGATTGAGACCCAGGCACAGGTCACGCGTCTGGAAATCACCGGCGGGCGCGCAACCGGCGTTGTGTACCGGCAGAACGGCGCGCAGCGCATCGCCCATGCCCGCGCCGAAGTGATCCTGTCGGCAGGGGCGATCGGCTCGCCGCAAATCTTGCAGGTGTCCGGCATCGGACCCGCGGCGCATTTGCAGGACATGGGGATTAATGTCGTCGCTGAAAGCCCTGAAATCGGGCATAATTTGCAGGATCATCTGCAAATCCGCTGTGCCTATAAAGTGTCAGGGTTCCGCACCCTGAACACCCTGTCGGCCAGCCTGGCGGGCAAGGCCCTGATTGCCGCTGAATACGCCCTGCGCCGGTCGGGACCAATGTCCATGTCCCCCAGCCAACTGGGCGCTTTTGCCAAATCCCGCCCGGATCTGGACACGCCCGATCTGGAATATCACGTCCAACCCCTGTCGCTGGAGGCTTTCGGCGGCGATCTGGATCCGTTTGACGCCATCACCGCCTCGGTCTGCAATTTGCGGCCGGAAAGCCGCGGCACCGTGATGATCGCCGCACCGGATGCGCGCAAACATCCCCAGATCCGGCCGAATTACCTGTCAACCGAGGCGGACCGTCTGATCGCCGCTGAATCCATCCGACTGACACGCGCGATCATGGGCCAACCGGCCCTGGCAAAATACCGACCGGAGGAATTCAAACCCGGCCCGCAACTGCAAAGCGATGCCGACCTGGCGGTGGCCGCCGGCACGATTGGCACCACGATTTTCCATCCGGTCGGCACCGTGCGCATGGGCAGCGACGCCAGGGCGCCGGTCTCGCCGCAATTGCGCGTCAACGGCGTTGACGGCCTGCGCGTGGTGGATGCCAGCATCATGCCCAGAATCACCTCGGGCAACACCAATGCGCCAACCCTGATGATCGCCGAAAAGGCCGCTGACATGATTCTGCGCGGCGAATAGGCCGTCCAAGGTGCGATGGTGCGGCGGTTTAGCCCCCTGCCCGCTGCACGCCGTCCAGACCCCGGCGTAACAGCAAGCACCGTCACCCTGATCGGACCGCTGGCACAGGGCCGCCGGATTTGTCATAAAGCGCCAAACCGCCCCGCAGGGGCTGACAGGAATGGCCCGGAACGGGCCGCATTTGGATGGACCCGCATGTTGCACCCGCTGAACCCGAACCTGATGGCCACCTTTGCCCCGCCCGTGATGGAAAGCCGCCGATGGCTGGCGGGCGCGACATTTGCGCCTGACAAGCCGCTGATCAACGTCTCGCAAGCCGCCCCGGTCGAACCGCCGCCGCTGGAACTGCGCCAGGCCATGGCCGAGGCCGCGCTGCATGACGCGGGGGCCCATGTCTATGGTCCGGTTCTGGGCCTGCCCGAACTGCGCGCCGAGGTTGCGGCGCAGGTATCGCACCTTTACGGCGGCGCGGTGTCCGCCGGGCAGGTCGCGATCACCTCGGGCTGCAATCAGGCGTTCTGTGCGGCCGTGGCCACCCTGGCCGGTGCCGGTGACGCGGTGATGATCCCCACGCCTTGGTATTTCAATCACAAGATGTGGCTGGATATGGCGGGCATCGAAAGCCGCCTTTTGGCTTGCGGCAAGGGCATGTTGCCGGATCCCGAACAGGCCGCCGCGATGCTTGACGACCGGGTCAAGGCGATCCTGTTGGTCACGCCCAACAATCCGACCGGCGCTGAGTATCCGGCGGGGCTGGTCCAGGCCTTTTACGATCTGGCGAAATCCCGCGGAATCGCGCTGATCCTGGACGAGACCTATCGCGATTTTGACAGCCGCACCGGTGCGCCGCATCATTTGTTTGCCGACCCGGATTGGGCCGATACCCTGATCCATCTTTATTCGTTTTCAAAAGCTTACCGATTGACAGGTCACCGGGTTGGCGCGCTGATCGGGTCCGAAAAACGGCTGGCCGAGGTGGAAAAGGTGCTTGATACGGTCACCATCTGCCCCAACCAACTGGGCCAGCGCGCCGCCCTTTTTGGCATGCGCAATCTGTCGCAATGGCTGGCCGGGGAACGGGCCGAGATCCTGGACCGCCGCGCCGCGGTCAGCGAGGGTTTCACAGCATTGCCCGGCTGGACCCTTTTGGGGGCCGGGGCTTATTTTGCCTATGTTGAACACCCGTATGACCTGGCTTCGGATGAACTGGCGCAAAAACTGGTTCAAGAGGCCGCGATCCTGATGCTGCCCGGCACCATGTTCGCCCCCCGCGCGCAACAAGGCGGCACCGGCAGCGCCGAACGGCAGATGCGCGTCGCCTTTGCCAATGTGAACCGCGCGGAACTGCAAGGCATGTTTGCCAGATTGAAGGGTTTTTCGGCCTGACAGGCGCTTGTAACCCGGCCTTTTTGCCCCTAATATTCTGGCCGCAACGACGGTAAAGGGCCAGACACATGACGGGTATCAAAGCACGCAAGAAATCCAATACATTCGTCTGGATCATTCTGGCCGTTCTGGTTGTCAGCCTGACCGGATTTGGCGTGCGCCAGATCGGCACCTCTGGTGCCCAGGCCGTTGGCACGGTCGGTGACGAGAAGATCACCGTCAACAGCTATCAGCGCGCCCTCAGCGCCCGGTTGCGGTCCTTGTCGCAGCAACTGGGCACCAATGTCACCATAGAACAGGCCCGCAGTTTTGGCGTTGACCGGCTGGTTCTGGCCCAGCTTCTGAATACCACGGCGCTTGACAATGAGACCGGCCAGATCGGCCTGTCGGTCGGGGATGAACTGGTGAAAAAGAACCTGCTGGCAACCCAGGCTTTTCAGGATGTGACCGGGAAGTTTGACGAAGGGGCCTACAAGGCCGCGCTGCGGCAGGCCAATCTTACCGCTTCGGAATATGACGCCTATGTGCGCAAGGATGCGGCGCGGTCCCTGTTGCAGATATCCGTCGGCGACGGCGTACAGAGCAATGGCACCTATGGTCTGGCGCTTTACAATTTTATCGGTGAGACCCGCAATCTGACCTGGGCCCCGGTCGAGGCCGCCCTGTTGCCGGAACCGACCCGCGCGCCCACCGAAGCCGAGATTCAGGCGCAATATGACAGCGCCCCGGCCAACTATACCGCGCCCGAGACCCGCAAGATCACCTACGCCGAGCTGATGCCCGCCGATCTGGTCAGCCAGATTGCGGTGGATGACGCGGCGCTGAAAGACCTATATGACAGCCAGCCGACGCGGTTCCACGTTCCCGCCCGGCGCATCGTTGACCGGCTGGTCTATCCCGATGAGGCCGCCGCCAAGGCCGCGATGGACGCGCTGATGGCCCAGGAAAAAACCTTTGAGGAACTGGTGGCCGAACGGGGTCTGACCCTGAACGATGTCGATATGGGCGAAGTCACCCAGGCGGATCTGGGCGGTGCGGCGGGTGAATCGGTTTTCCTGCTGGTTGAACCCGGTTTTGCAGGCCCGGTTGAGACCGATCTGGGGCCGGCGATCTTTCGCGTCAACGCGGTTCTGGACGCGCAGGACACCTCCTTTGAAGCGGCCCAAGCCGAACTTCACGGCGAATATGTCGCCGACCGGGCGCGCCGTCAGATCGACGACAGCATCGTTCATATTGACGACCTTCTGGCGGGCGGTGCCCGGCTTGAGGATATCGTCGCGCAAACCGATATGAAAATCGGCACCATCGACCTGACCAGCGCCACCGAAGACGGTATCGCCGCACATGAAGAGTTTCGGTCTGCCGCCGCGGCCGCCGCGGTTGGCGATCTTCCTCAGGTCATCACCCTTGCCGATGGCGGCATCTTTGCCCTGCGGCTGGACTCGATCGTGCCGCCCGCGTTGATCCCGCTGACGGATATCCGCGAAAAAGTGGCAAGTGACTGGAAAAGCGCCGAAACCCACAAGCGCCTGCTGGACCTCGCGGCCACATTGCAGGGGCGGATCGAAGCCGGGGAGGATTTTGCCGCCCTTGGCCTCAGCCCCTTGGAAGAGGCCAATATCCACCGTCAGAACGTGATTGAGGCCGCCCCTTCCGATCTGGTCAAATCCGCCTTTGAGATGACCGAGGGGCAGCTTGGCGTGGTGTCCGACGACGCCGTTGTTGCGGTTGTCAAAATCACCCAGATCAAGCCCTTTGATGAAAAGGCGGCGGACAATGCCAGCGCCCTGAAAACCCTGAATGCGCGGATTTCGGGACAGATCGGCAATGATATTTTCGCAGCCTTCGCCACCGCCGTTCAGGACAAGGCCGGGGTTACGATCAACCAGTCGGTGGTGAATGCCGTTCTGACCACGTTCCGCTGACCATGGCGCTGGTTCCGGGATTTGAGACGTTTCAGCCGGGCTTTGAGGCTGGGCGCAATCAGGTCGTCTATACCAGACTGGCGGCTGATCTCGACACGCCCGTGTCGCTGATGCTGAAACTGGCGCAAGCGCGCAAGGACGCCTTCATGCTGGAAAGCGTCACAGGCGGCGAAGTGCGCGGGCGCTATTCGGTGATCGGCATGAAACCTGATCTGATCTGGGAATGCCACGGCGCCACCAGCCGGCTGAACCGGCAGGCGCGGTTTGATCCGGACGGGTTCGAGCCGGTTCCCGGCGCGCCTCTGGCCGCTTTGCGCAGATTGATCGAGGAAAGCCATATCGACCTGCCCGACGACCTGCCGGCAATCTCGGCGGGGTTGTTCGGCTATCTTGGCTACGACATGATCCGGCTGGTTGAGCATCTGCCCAACGTCAACCCAGACCCGCTGGGCCTGCCTGATGCGGTGATGCTGCGTCCATCGGTTGTGGTGGTGCTGGACGGGGTCAAGGGCGAGGTCACGGTGGTCAGCCCGGCCTGGGTTGAAAGCGGGCTGAACGCGCGGGCGGCCTATGCACAGGCGGCCGAACGGGTGATGGACGCGGTGCGTGATCTGGACCGGCAAGCGCCGAACGAAACCCGCAATCTGGGTGATCTGTCGGATGTGGCGGAACCGGTTTCCAACACCACGAAGGACGAGTATTTCGCCATCGTCGAGAAGGCCAAGGACTATATCCGCGCCGGGGACATCTTTCAGGTGGTGCCGTCCCAGCGCTGGACCCAGGATTTCACCCTGCCGCCTTTCGCGCTTTATCGCGCGTTGCGGCGCACCAATCCGTCGCCTTACATGTTTTATTTCAACTTCGGCGGTTTTCAGGTGATCGGGGCCAGCCCGGAAATCCTGGTGCGTCTGCGCGGATCAGAGGTGACAATCCGCCCGATCGCCGGCACCCGGCCGCGCGGTGCCACATTCGAAGCCGACAAGGCCTTTGAGGCCGATCTGCTTGCCGATCCGAAAGAACGCGCTGAACACCTGATGCTGCTGGATCTGGGGCGCAACGATGTCGGCCGGGTGGCAAAGATCGGCACCGTGAACCCGAATGAACGCTTCATTGTCGAACGCTATTCCCACGTGATGCATATCGTGTCCAACGTGATCGGGGAACTGCGCGAGGGCGAGGATGCGCTTTCCGCCCTGCTGGCAGGCTTGCCGGCGGGAACGGTTTCCGGGGCGCCCAAGGTTCGGGCCATGGAAATCATCGACGAGTTGGAGCGCGAAAAGCGCGGGGTTTACGGCGGCGGGGTCGGTTATTTCTCGGCCAAAGGGGATATGGATATTTGTATCGCCCTGCGCACCGCCGTGACCAAGGATGACAAGCTATATATTCAGGCCGGGGGCGGCGTGGTTTTTGACAGCGACCCGGAAGCGGAATTTCAGGAAACCATCAACAAATCCAAAGCCCTGCGTCAGGCGGCGAAAGATGCCGGCCTGTTCGTGAAATTCAGCGGTCAAAACGGCTGAATGTCATAAGGCTTAGAGCGTATTGCGTTTTATTTGAAACAAATTGCATCACCTAACACGTTGAAAACTTTGATTTAAGGCAGCGTTTGGTGAGTCAAGTTTAACGCAATACGCTTTAAGCCGCAGCAAGCGGCGCGCAGTGGTTTCGCGGCATTGCCATGCCCCGAACCGGGCCGGGGCGGTGCCCCGGACCCCCGAGTATTTTTGGAACAAAGATGACGGGTTCAGCGCGCCAGAAGCACAGCTGACAAAGGGGCCAGCGCCACAGCCGCCGATTTGCCGCTGACCGCCCAACTGAACAGCGCTGTGACGGTTTCCGGATAGCTGCGGCCCAGCACGATGACAAAGCCGTCTTTGCCCGCCTCAAGCACGGCGCGGTCAAGGTAACGCTTGATGGTTTCGCTTTTTTCCCGCTCGCGGTCCAGCACGCGGAACACGATGCCCGACCGGACCCCCGCGCGCTGCGCCTTTTGGTCGGCGGCGTTCAGGCCCTGATCGTAGGTCAACAGGCCGTGGCCCGACAGTTTCAACGAGGTCAGAACCTGATCGGTCAGGCCGGTGTCCTGTTGCAAGCCGCCAGATGGGCGGTCAACCAGCGCAACCGCATCGGGAATCCGGGCAAACAGGGCCGCAAGAGCGGTGTCCGTATCGGCGGGTGTCGCGCCGGATTTGAGCTTTTGTTCGCCCGAAGGCGCCAGTGCGAGAATTTCAAACCCGGCGGTTTTCAGGGCGGTTTCCCGTGCGGCGGATTCAGGCGCATCGGCATCAAAAGCAAAGCTTACCGGGAAGGTGAAGGTGGACAGGATATCCGCATCCAGCCCCTCCGCCCCCGCGTCAATCAGCACGACCGCGAACAGGGGCCGGCCTTCGGGATTTTCAAACACCGCCTTGTTGCGCATCAGGGCAGAGCCGTTTTGCTCATCCACCGATGTCTGGACCTGCGGGTCGGGTTGCTGGCCCGCATCCGCCGTGCCGCCGGCGATCACTGGTTTGGCCGGGGGTTCCGCCGCCGGGGTTTCGATGCTGGGCAGGCGCGAGGTCGGTATATCGGCAACGGGATTTTCAATCGCAGGCATCGGCACGCCAAGCGCCGGGGGCAATCCGGCCGGGCTTGGATCCTCGGACGGGGTGACAAGCGCCACCTCGGGCTCGCCGGTCTGAACATTTGGCAGGGCGGTGCCGGTCTGGGTTTGCGGCTGGCTGGCGGGCGTCGTGCCTGCAATCGGCACCGCGGGTTTTGACGCGCTGGTATCCGGCTTGCTGACGCTTTCCTTGGCGACACTCTGATCGGTTTCCGGCAACACCGGGTCGCTGTCGCTGCGGCCCGTGTTAAAGCCCGAGCCGGACGGCGTTGTCAGATCGACCTGGGTTTTGCCGCCCGGATCCACCGCCGGCGGCGGCAGGGCGACCGAAACAATCGCCGCACCCATGAGCCCGATCAGCGTGCCCTTCAGAAAACCCGCGCCAAACCCGCCACTCATTTCCCGTCTCCGCCCATAATTCCGCTTGCTGCTCTTGACCATCTGCTGTGGCTCTGAGCATTTATAGCGCGAATTTGACCGCTGTTCACCCCAAATCGCGGCAATGAGCGGAAAACCACGGCGGGCCATGCTTTTACTGATCGACAACTATGACAGCTTCACCTTCAATCTGGTGCATTACCTGGGCGAACTGGGGGCGGATGTGCAGGTGGCGCGCAACGATGCGATGACCGCGACCGAGGCCTTGATGACGGGGCCGTCGGCGATTTTGCTTTCCCCCGGACCCTGTGACCCGGATCAGGCCGGCATTTGTCTGGACCTGACCAAAGCCGCCGCATCGGCCCATGTGCCGCTGATTGGCGTCTGTCTTGGGCATCAGACGATCGGACAGGCCTTTGGCGGCAAGGTCGTGCG
>JAURMY010000023.1 GCA_030830465.1 Alphaproteobacteria bacterium | reverse complement strand
GCGCGTGCACAATTCCGGCCACTGGACCCAGAACGGCTGTGTGATCGACCAGTTTGAACAGCATATCCGCGCGGTGGCAGGTTGGCCGCTGGGCGATGGGCGGCGGCATTCCAATATCGAGATGACCAATCTGATCGGTGATGATATTGCGCAAGCTCCCGCTTTGGCCAGGGACGCCGCGGCAGGCTTGCACCTTTATGGCAAAGCCGAAGCGCGGGCCGGGCGCAAAATGGGGCATGTCAACCGGATCACCGGCACAGCCACGTAAACACATTTGCCAAGGACAAGGAGCGGCGGTTCTCAGGTCCGACGCCGGATTGCTGCCAAGGCGACCCCGGCCAGCACCAACGCCCCCGCGATCAGTGCCGCCTTGTCGGGCAGTTCCGTCAGGAACAAATACCCCCCCGCAAGGGCGATCACCGGAACCGTCAGTTGCGCAACCGCCGCAAGCGATGCCTCAATCCTGGGCAGGACCCAATACCACAAGGCATAGCCCAGCCCCGACGTTACCGCACCTGACAGGATCGCCAGCGCGACGCCGGGCAGGCTCAGTTCTTCGGGTGCTCGGGTAAAAACCGCCACGACGACCGCGACGGGAACCGCCAGCAAAAAGTTTGCGGCCGTCGCTTGCAACGGCGCGCGAACCGAACGGCCGATCAGCGAATATATCCCCCAGCCAACCGCCGCCGCCGCCATCAAGGCCGCACCTGCCGGATCCGGCGCGCTTGCGGAGGGGGCCATCAGATAGGCAAGCCCGGCAAAGGCCAGCGTCGCCCCCGCCCAGCGCCGAAAGGAGGGCCGCTCGCCCTTGGCCAATGCCCCCGCGAACATGGTGACCTGCACGCCGCCAAACAGGATCAGCGCACCAGTGCCCACATCAAGCCAGATATAGGCAAAGGAAAACCCCAGCATATAGACCGCCAAGGCCCCGACAGACGTCACGCTGACCTCAGAGAAATCAAAAAAGCGCGGCGATGTGGCGCGCACCAGAAGCGCCAGTATCCCCGCCCCGGCGCACAGGCGGATCAGCGCAAATTCCGAGGGTCCGATCAGATGCCCCGCCAGGGCCATGCGGTTCAAAACCGAATTGGCGGCAAAAGCCAGCATGGTGAGCGCCGTCAACAACAAAAGGGTGAGGGAGGATTTCAAGATTTCGGCATTCACAAAAAGGCCGGTGGATAGATCAGATCGCCCGCCAGCGTGTTGAAATCTTCCGCCTCAAAAACGCAGGCGGCGGTCGATTCACTGGGATAAGGCGTGTCAAAGGCGGCCGCCTGTTCGACCTCATAACCGAATTTCGAATAAAAGGCCGGATCGCCCAACACGAAAACCGCGGTCCAGCCGGCCTCTTCGGCGGCTTCAGTGGCGGCGCGCACAAGGGTTGAGCCGATACCTTTGCCCTGCCGGTCCGGATGCACCGAAACCGGCGCCAGGGCCAGGGTGCGCGGTGGCGACACCATCCGGCTGAGCATGACATGGCCGATCAGAACTTCGCGATCCGTGGCGACGAATTCCATCACCGCGTCGCCATTTTCGCGCAATTCATTGACCAACAGACCCTCGTCGTGGCGGCCAAAGGCGGCCTCGACCAATTGCGGGATCTGATCGTAATCCCGTGCGGTGGCTTGGCGTACGAACATGGCACAGGCTAACACGATTCTTGACGCCGACAAATGTTAATGCATCGGCGGGCTTTGGGACGCAGGGCACGCCACGGACTGCGCACCGGTTCACGCCAGATGGGGCCAGGCGGGCTGGTCAGGGATATGAAGGCGCACCCGGTCGCCCATCTGAATGACGCCTTCGCATTCAACCCAGGCGGTGACACCGCGCCGCCGTTCGGCCGCGCGTTTGAACTTGCGCCCAAACCCCGGCTTGTCGGCATCAATCACCGGGGCGGGCAGAACACAGGGGCGGTTTTCCATGTCCACAACCAAGGTGGCGCCCGACGGAAACTGCAGCCGCGAAGACGGCGGTACCAATGTAAAATCCGGGATGCCGCGCAACACCATTGTCGCCCCGACCCAACGCGGGTCAAAATCCGCAAGGCCCATATCCGCCGCGATCAGGTCCAGATCTTCGGCTGAAAGAACGGAAAACTGGCGGGTGTTTCGGATGACGGTGCCTTTTTTGTATTGCGCGGTGACGCGACTGTCGGACAGGCGGGTCAGGCCGCCATGCGCTTCCCCGTCCGGGCCGGAAAACCGTGCCGTGATCTGGCTCAGGGCGTCCGAGGCCAGTTTGGCAGTCCGGTCCTGTACATGGCCCAGAAAGGTGACGGTGGCATAGAAATCAGTCGGGATCAGGGCGGGCAATGGGTCACCTGTTTGGGCAATCGGTAAATACGGGTGTGCGGACCCAGCCATAGCGGATAAAAAAACGCCCGGCAAACCACCGGGCGTTTTGTTGGCGAAAAATGATCAGGCCGTCGGTTCCGGCGCCATGCCGCCGTCCTTGGGCGCTTTGGGTTTCTGCGTTCGCGGGATCGCCGTGACGCTGGCCGTATCAGGCGACACCGGCGTGCCGCCATCGTCGCCGCCGCGGTCCAGCGGCTCACCTGCGGCGATGCGTTTGATCTCATCGCCGGTCAGGGTTTCATATTCGATCAAACCCTGCGCCAGACGCTCAAAATCATCTTTCTTTTCGGTCAGGATCTTGCGGGCGCGCTCATAGCCTTCGTCGATCAGGCGCTTGACCTCGTCCTCGATCACTTCCTTGGCTTTGGCCGAAATCGAGAAGCCACCGGCCCCTTGCCCGCCGTAACCCTGATGCGCTTCGGCATAGTCGATATTGCCGACCTTGTCAGACATGCCCCAGCGCATCACCATCGCGCGGGCCAGATTGCTGGCCTGCTGGATGTCGCCGGAGGGGCCGTTTGATACTTTTTCCTCGCCGTATTTCATGATTTCGGCGGCCTTGCCTGCCATGGTCATGGCGATGTTCTGCTCGCACTGGTTTTTGTGCCAGTTCAGGCGGTCCACCTCGGGCAGGCTGACAACCATGCCAAGCGCGCCGCCGCGCGGGATGATTGTTGCTTTGTAAACCGGGTCGCAATCAGGCAGGGTCATGCCCACAATCGCATGGCCGGCCTCGTGATAGGCGGTGTGTTCCTTCTGGGCCTGAGTCAGCACCATCGAGCGCCTTTCAGCCCCCATCATCACCTTGTCCTTGGC
>JAURMY010000168.1 GCA_030830465.1 Alphaproteobacteria bacterium | reverse complement strand
TCGGATGCTTACCCCCTGTCCGCGACGGATTTCTATCAGGTTCTGGATACCTCGGATCTGCCGGGCGGTGTGGTCAATATCGTCACCGGCGCGCATAAGGATCTGGCCAAGACTCTGGCGGATCATGAAGACGTTGCCGCGATCTGGTATCACGGGTCGGACGATTTGTCGGGGATGGTGGAAAAGGCCGCCGCCCATAACCTGAAACGCACATGGGTCAACCACAACAGGGCGCGGGACTGGGCCAATGCCGAGGGCCAGGAATTCCTGCGCCACGCCACGGATGTCAAGAATATCTGGATTCCCTACGGCGAATGACGATGAATACCCATGACATTCTGGCCCAGCTGATCGCCTTTCCCACCGTCAGCCGCGACCCCAATCGCGCGCTGATCGATTGGGTTGCGGCGCTTTTGGCGGAACACGGTATTGAAAGCACAATGATCCCGGACGCGACCGGGCATAAAGCCAACCTTTACGCCACGATCGGCCCCAAGGACCGCCCCGGTGTCATGCTGTCAGGCCATACCGATGTGGTTCCTGTTGACGGGCAGAACTGGACGAAACCGCCCTTTGAACTGACCAAAGCCGATGGCTGCCTTTACGGGCGCGGCACGACGGATATGAAAGGGTTTTGTGCCGCAGCCATCCATACGGCCATTGCCGCCAGCAAGCGCGACCTGAAAACACCGCTGCATCTGGCCCTGTCCTATGACGAGGAAATCGGCTGTATCGGGGTGCGCTCGCTGGTGGACATGCTAAATGCCGCCCCCCACCGTCCGGCCATGTGCATCGTGGGTGAACCGACCGGCATGCAAGTGGCTTCGGGCCACAAGGGCAAGGTCGCGCTGCGGGCCACTTGTCTGGGCGAGGAAGGCCATTCCGCACTGGCGCCGCTGGCAATGAACGCACTGCATCTGGCGGTGGATTTTGCCAATGCGGTGCGGGCAAGACAGGCCGAAATCGCTGCATCCGGCCATAAGGACCCGGATTATGACGTGCCCTACACAACCCTGCATCTGGGCCGGATCAATGGCGGGGAATCGCTGAACATCGTGCCGAACCTTGCCACCGTCGATTTTGAGATCCGCAATCTGGCCGAGGATGATCCCGCAGCCATTCTGGCCGATCTGACACGCGACGCTGCCGGGATCGTTGCACAGGCGAACCATCCCGCCGCCGCCATCAGCATTGCCGAAACCTTTTCCTATCCGGGCCTGCTGACCCCGCAGGACGCCGAAGTGATGGCCTTTGTGCGCGGTCTGACCGGTGCCAACGGGTCGATCAAAGTGGCTTTTGGCACCGAAGGCGGCCTGTTTGGCACCCGGCTTGGCATCCCCACCGTGATTTGCGGCCCGGGATCCATGATGCAAGGCCACAAACCTGACGAATTTGTTTCGCTTGACCAGATGGCGAAATGCGAAACCATGCTGGCGCAGCTTCTGAACCGCCTGCAGGCCGGGCTTTAGGCCGCATTGAACCGGAGCCTGAATTCATGACCACAGCCCCGATCGTTAAGGTCAATGACCGGATGCAACAAGGCTATCGCTATCATCTTGAGGCGCCGCAAGGGGCGGGGTTTGATGCCGGTTTCACCCCGGCCTTCAGCCCGTCTGAAATGCTGGCGATGGGGGTGTTTGAGGGAAAATACCTGAACGATTGCCGCGCGGAATTTCCCGAGGACTGGTTTGAAAAGGCCAAGCTTTCGGACCACGCCAACGAAAAGCTGAACTATTTTGGCATCAAGAGCCGCCAGCCCCTTTCGGTTTGGCGCGACAAGGGCTGGATCTATGGCCCCGATCCGCGCGGCTGGTTTCAATGGTATTGCCGGTATTATCGGGGCCGCCGTCTGCCCGAGATCGACGCGATCCAGATCAAACGCTGGCGCGCCTTTTCCCGCCATGCAGGCCAGATCCGCGCGAATTGTTATCCCGGCGATCTTTTCTGCCGGCCAAGACAGCGGCAGGGCTTGCTGCAATGGGCCTATGATCCGTTCCTTTAAAGCCGGATCACATATTCCTTAAGCGTGGTTTCGATGACTTCCCATGTGCCCGCAAAGCCGGGCCGCAGGACAAAGCTGTCGCCGGCCTTGATCGTTACCGGGTCTTTGCCGGTTTCATGCAACACCGAATGGCCCTCCAGGATATGGCAAAACTCCCATTCGTCATAGCTGATCCGCCACTTGCCGGGGGTGGATTGCCACAGGCCGCAATAAAGCCCGTCGCGGTCCTCAAGGTTCCAGGTGGAAAACACCGGATCGCCCGACACCAGCTTTTCCGGCGCGGGGCGATCGGTTTCCGGCGGGGTGGTCCGGCTGAGCAGGATCAGGTTTTCGGTCATTCGGTCAGTCCTTTTTTGCAATGCGGTCGTGCCATTGGGCGATGCTTTCTTCTGGATAGGCTTCAAAGGACAGATCGCCGGGCCGCGCTTCCGGTTCAACCCAGGCGGCCTTGCTGGACAACATGATATGGGTGTGTTCGGGCGGCACCGGCAAATCGGTGTCAATCGCCGAAGCATGCGGATGCACCTGTTTCGGCCAGCGCGGATCCCACAACCACAAAGCCGCGCCGCATTCGCCGCAAAAGCTGCGGGCGGCCGGACTGGCGGTTTCGGCACCGGTCTTGGCGTCGGTCACGCGGGCATGAAAGCTGCGGATATGCTCGGCCCCCTCGATTTTCAGGGTTGCATACTCCGCGTTCAGATTGATGCCATAGCCGCCCGATCCGGCGGTCTTGCGGCAGATCGAACAGTAACAATGCATGAAGGGATAGGGGTGATCGGACTGGACGGTAAAGCGCACC
>JAURMY010000167.1 GCA_030830465.1 Alphaproteobacteria bacterium | reverse complement strand
CGCTCGCCCATCGCGCGGGCCTTGATCGGCAAAGAGGAAGGTGACAGTGTTGATGTCGTCACGCCGGGCGGCACCAAAAGTTATGAAATTCTGAGTGTGAAATTTATCTGAACCTCGATTGGTGACAGGACCGCGATCCGATGGACTCTGGCAAACCGGACACACCGCTTGATCTCGGCATTTATGGCCGTCAGGTCCGGTCGCGTGTGGAAATCGCCGATATCGTCGCCGCGATCCTCAGCCTGATGTGGGTTCTGGTTGTCGCCGGGTTCTGGTACTTTATCGGGATATCCTCCAAAGAAGGCACGCCGGGGTTCAACCCGCTGACTTTCGTGATGACGATGGTGTCGATCCTGTTACCGATCGGGTTGATCTGGGTGGCCAGCGCGGGGGCGAAAACCTCCAAAGTCATGCGCGAAGAGGCCCGCCGCCTGCAGGCATCGATCGACGCGATGCGCCACGCCTATGTCATTCAGGCGCAGAACGCCGGGCAAACCATCAAGCCGTCACTGGAAAAGCAACTGGGCGAAATTGCCGCCGCCCAGCGCCAGACCCAGTCCGCCATCGCGACCTTCGCCTCGCGGCGCGACGCCGGTGACACCAGACCCTCCACCGCCAAGGCCGCCTTGGCCAAAAAACTGCCCGATCCGGTCGAGGGACAATCTTCGCTGGCGCTGGACACCAAGCCGACCGCGCCGAAAGAGCCGATTTCCATCGCCGAATTCATCGGCGCGATGAACTTCCCGGAAAACGAGGACGACGCCGAGGGCTTTCGCACCCTGCGCCGTGCCTTGCAGGATCGGGATGTCGCCAAAATGATCCGCGCGTCGCAGGATGTTCTGACCCTGATGTCACAGGATGGCATTTATATGGACGATCTGCGCCCCGACCGGCCAAGGGCCGAAAGCTGGCGCAAATTCGCCAAGGGTGAACGCGGGCCGGTGATCGCGGGCCTTGGCGGGATCCGGGACCGGTCCTGTCTGGCGCTGGTGGGCGGACGGATGAAGCAGGACCCGGTGTTCCGCGACGCGGCGCACCATTTCTTGCGCCAGTTTGACAATGTGCTGACCGGATTTGAGGCCAACGCCACCGATTCCGAACTGACCGATATGGGTGAAACCCGCACGGCGCGGGCATTCATGTTGCTGGGCAAGGCCGCCGGGACATTTGACTAGGGCGAACTGCGCTAAACTTGAATCCCCAAACGCTGCCTGAAATCAAAGATTTCAAGCTGTCAGGTGATGCAATTTGCGCCAGGTAAAACGCAATTCGGTTTAAGTCTCAGAATCCAAAGCTGGAATAGGGATAATACATCACCGTATCGCCCGGGCTGACGGTTTGGGCCGCATCGCCAAGCACAACCAGCCCTTCTGCCCAGCTGAGGCCGGAAATGCGCCCTGATCCTTCTGAATGGAACACTTCTACCCGGCCGTCGCCGGTTACCCGGGCCCGCAGATATTCGCGCCGTCCCGCCTTTTTGGTCTTGCTGAACGCAGCGGGCAAGGCATAACCCGCAGGGTCCGACCAGTCGCCGCCGCCCAGCCGCCTTAAGGCGGGCCTGCAAAAGACCAAGGCGCAGACAAAGGCCGCAACCGGATTGCCGGGTAAACCAAACACCGGCACATTGCGCCATTGCGCCAACGCCAGCGGACGGCCCGGTTTCATCGCGATCCGCCAAGAATAAAGACTGCCTTCCGCCGTCAAAAGGGCGGAAACGTGATCCTCATCCCCCGCCGAGGCGCCGCCGGATGTCAGAATCGCGTCGGTGATATCAACCGCCAGATTCAGCCGGTCGCGCAAGGCGTCGCGGTCGTCCCGAACATGGCCAAGATCAACCGCCACCAGCCCCCAGCGCCGCAACAGGGCCAGCAACATCGGCCGGTTCGCGTCAAAGATCTGTGCCGCGCCCGCCGGTTGTCCGGCGGCGCGCAACTCGTCCCCCGTAGACAGAACCCCGACGCGCAGGGGTTTGAACACTGAAATCTCTGCCACCCCAACAGCCGTCATCAGGGCGATGTCCTGCGGTCCCAGCAGGTGACCGGCTGCAAATATCTGTGCGCTGGCGGTTACGTCCTCGCCGGCTTTGCGGGTGTTCGCGCCTTTTTTCAGGCCGCCCCGCAGGGCAATCGCCGTTTCGTTCGCGGTCACATCCTCTTGCAGAACCACCGTGTCCACGCCCCTTGGCAGCGGCGCCCCTGTCAGAATGCGCAGCGCGTGGCCGAAAGGAACCTCGCCGTCAAAACCCGCACCGGCGGCCGAGCGTCCCGCAAGAAGCGGCAGCGTCTGACTGCCCTCGCCCAGCGCGGCATGGGCAAACCCGTACCCGTCCACGGCGGAATTGGCGGTCGGCGGATGCGCCCGGCAGGCCGTGACCGGTGCCGCCAGGATCCGCCCGTCAGCCTGATCCACCAACAGAGTTTCCACCCCGGCCACCGCAGTCAACCTGTCGCGCAGCAAGGCCAGCGCCTGATCCACCGGGGTCCAGTCCACACCCGGCGGCAGGGCAAAACAATCATTGCTGAGCTTTGGTGCCTCCATCAGGCCAAACCTACATGCGCAAGGATAAAGTCGGCAATAGCAGCCGTATCATCCAACCCGAAGACCGGCTGGGCAACCCCGTTCAGCGCCACATTGCTGGCAATCGCCACCACCGTCGGATCGTCAAGCGCAATCAACGGCTGGCCGGTTTCGCTGCGATGCGCCTCGATCTTGGCATGGCTGTCGCGCTTGTAGCCTTCGATCAGCACCAGATCGACCGGCGACAGACGGGTCAGCATTTCGGCCAGCGGCGGTTCGGTTTCATGCCCGACCTCGCGCATCAGGGCCCAGCGGTAACGCGAGGCCAGCATCACCTCGGTCGCCCCCGCCGCCCGGTGGCGAAAGCTGTCCTTGCCCGGATGGTCAATGTCAAAGGCGTGGTGGGCGTGTTTGATCGTCGAAACGGTCAAACCTCGGGCCGTGATCTCGGCCACCAGACGCTCCATCAGGCCGGTCTTGCCGTTGTTCTTCCAGCCGACCACACCGAAAATCTTCATGCCCCTGCTCCGGCCAGAATGTCCCTGGCGCGGGCCATATCATCCGGTGTGTTGACGTTAAAGAAGGGATCAAATGCAGCAACCGGAAACGGAACCGTGGCACAGCCGTGCCGGTCAGTCCACAGAACCACTTTTCGCAAACCGCCGCTCAAAGCCGCCCGCAGATCATCGCGCAGCGATACCGGCCACAGCGCGAATGTCGGATGGCGTGACAGGCCGCGCGCAGGGTCCGGCGTGGCCGCCATGGCCAATCCCGACGCACCGGTACCAGCCTGCAAACAGGAAACCAGATCGGCGGGAAAAAACGGCGTATCCGCCGCCACCGTGACGACCTGCGTCGCCCCTCGCGCCGCTGCCCAATCCAACCCGGCCAATACCCCGGCCAATGGCCCGGCAAACCCGGCAATCGTGTCGCCAACCACCGGCAGTCCAAAGTCGGAAAACCGCGCGGGATCGCCGTTCGCGTTCAGCGCCATGCCACCGACTTGCGGCCTCAGCCGTTCAATGACGTGCGACAACAGGGTTCCCTGTCCCAGCGGCAAAAGGCATTTGTCACCGCCCCCCATCCGGCTGGATTGCCCGCCCGCCAGAATAACACCCAACGGTTCAGTCATCATCACCGCCCTTGCGGCCCGACTTGCGCCCTTCCTCGGCCACAAGCGCCGGGTCGGCATCGCGGATCAGCCGCGCTTCCCCCGCAAGGCAAACGAACCGCCGTCCCCGCATGCGCCCCACCAGCGTCAACCCGACCTGCCGGGCAATATCCACGCCCCAGGCGGTAAAGCCTGACCGCGACGCCAGCACCGGTATGCCCATCAAGGCCGTCTTGATCACCATTTCCGAGGTCAGCCGCCCTGTCGTGTACAGGATCTTGTCCGCCGCAGGCACCTTCTCGGACATCATCCAACCGGCGATCTTGTCGACCGCATTATGCCGCCCGACGTCTTCCATATACACAAGGGGTTTGTCTTGATGGCACAGAACCGTGCCATGGATCGCACCCGCCTCAAGATAAAGGCTGGGCGTCGTGTTGATCCGTGCCGCCAGCGCATAAAGCCACGAGGTGCGCACCTGAACCTGGGGCAATTGCACCCCTTCCAGACCCTCCATCATGTCGCCAAAAACCGTCCCGACCGCACAACCCGATGTGCGGGTCTTTTTCTTCAGCTTTTCCTCATGGTCGGTTTCCACTTGCGTGCGCACCACCACGGTTTCCAGTTCCGCGTCATAGTCCACCCGCGTCACCCGGTCGGCATCGGTCAGCATCCGCTGATTGCGTAAAAACCCCAACGCCAGATATTCAGGATAATCCCCGATGGTCATCGCCGTGACGATTTCGCGGCTATTGAGGTAGATCGTCAAAGGCCGCTCCTCGACCACGGACAGGGACACCTGGGCACCAAACTGATCGCGCCCGTCGACCGAACGGGTCAGCCCTTGTCGCGCCAGATCCGGGGCAATCAGATATTCCGATATGTCAGTACGTTTTACCAATTGAACTTTTCCGGCATTCTGGCCTAGGGATACCCCGTCAATCTAAGGTTTCACCATGCCAAGCACCAACCCCAAATCCGTCTACTGGGCCGGTTTTCGCGACGGCAGCCCGTTTATTCTGATCGTGGTACCCTTCGCCCTGCTGTTTGGCGTGGTTTCAATCGATGCCGGTCTGAACCTGCTGGAAGCGATGAGCATGTCTTTTCTGGTGGTGGCCGGTGCCGCCCAGTTCACCGCGGTATCGCTGATGCTGGACCACGCCCCGACATTTATCGTCCTCTTGACCGCGCTGGCGGTCAATCTGCGGATGGCGATGTATTCCGCGGCCCTGGTGCCGCATCTTGGCAAAACCCCGTTCTGGTTGCGCGCCCTGATGGCCTATTTCATGGTTGATCAGGCTTTCGCCGTCGCCTTCAAGGCCTTTGAAGAACGGCCCGGCATGACACAAAGCCAGAAGATCGCCTATTATTTCGGCTGTCTCACCCCGATTGTGCCGCTCTGGTACCTGTTTTCGCTGATCGGGGCGCTGGTTGGCCGCGCCATTCCCCCGGAACTGTCCCTCGACTTTGCCATTCCGATCTGTTTCATCGCGCTCACCGCGCCAATGATGCGCAGCCTGCCGCATTTTATCGCGGCGGTGGTTTCCGTTGTGGCCACGCTGGCGCTGGCTTGGGTGCCCTACAGCCTTGGGCTTATATTTGCCGCCATCCTGGCCATGACAGCCGGGGCCGAGGTCGAACGTCAGATCAAGAAACGGGCAAAGCCATGATCGACAAAACCACCCTCTGGATCGTCATTGTCGGCCTTGGCGTCGGCACCTACCTGATCCGCCTGTCCTTTCTCGGCCTGATCGGCGGGCGCGACCTGCCGGAATGGGTCCTGCGCCACCTGCGTTACACCGCCGTCGCGGTAATGCCCGGCCTGATCGCGCCGCTTGTCATGTGGCCCGCCGCGACCGGCGGCCATACCGATCCCGCCCGCCTGATCGCGGCCCTTGCCGCCTTTGCCATCGGCATCTGGCGCAAAAGCGTGATCGGGGCGGTTCTGGGCGGTCTGACCACCCTCTACGCCACGCAATACCTGCTGGGCTGACCGCCCTTCTTTTGGCCGGAAATATCCTG
>JAURMY010000166.1 GCA_030830465.1 Alphaproteobacteria bacterium | reverse complement strand
TGGACAGGATGCGGGCAGAAAACCTTGGTCATATTCCGGTGGTTGTCGGCGGGATCATACCCGATGACGACGCCGAAACCCTGTTGGGTTTTGGGGTGACCAAGGTCTACACACCCAAGGATTTTGAACTGAACCGGATCATGATGGACATCGTGACACTGGTTGATCCCGGGTCCTTGGCCGCCCAGTAAACCCGGCGTCGCACGCAGCCTTCGGGCCGGAGAATTTGCTTGTCAATCGCCCTGAACCGCTGGCACACTGGCCTGAAAGAGGCCGGTAAACATGCCAGACATTCCCCTGATCGACATTGCCCCCTTGTTTGACGGCGCAACGCCCCGGCGCGATGCGGCGGATCAGGATATTGCCCGTGCGGCCTTTGATATCGGTTTCATGGTCGTGGTCGGCCACCCGGCCCATCTGCCGGTTGGCGCCGAACAAAGGGCCAATCTTCTGAAGCTTTTTGAACTGAAGGAAGCTGACCAGCGCCCCTTCTGGAAACGCAATTTCGCACCGGAAAACACCCATATCTACCGGGGCTGGTTTCCCCTGGCGTCCAGTGCCGCGCGCAATCGCGAAGGGTTCGAGATCGGGCCGGATATCCTGCGCCCTTTGCCAGAGGGTCAGTCGGACGATCTGCTTTACGAACCGACGCCGCTTCCCGATGCGGCCCTGTTGCCGCCCGGATGGCGGCAGACAGCGGCAGAATATTATGACGGCATGGAGCAGATCGGCCATGCGATACTGGCCTCATTGTCCCGCAGTCTGAAGATTGACCCGGCGATTTTCCGCGACGCTTTTCGCGACGGCATTTCAACCCTGCGTCTGCTGCACTATCCCAAGCGCCCCGACGGTGCTGCCGAACCGACCGATGTGCCCGAAAGATACACCAGTTTCAACGGCAAGCGGTATGAACAGATCGCCCGCGCCCATGTCGACAGCGGGCTGCTGACCGTACTGGCACAATGCGGGGTGGGTGGGTTGCAGGCGCAAAACGCCAAGGGCGACTGGGTCGAGGTGCCGGTGATCGACAACGCGTTCTCGATCAATTTCGGCGGCCTGCTGGAACGCTGGACCGGCGGTCGCATCCGGGCCACGAACCACCGCGTTCTTGGCCGTAATGAAAACCGGTTTTCGGTTCCGTTCTTTTTTGAACCCCGACCGAACACGGTGATATCGCCCCTGCCGCTGGCGGGGATCACCCCGTTTGCACCCTTCCAATATGGCGATCACCTGTGGGCCACGACGACGAAATTCCCGGAAAATTTCGGCCTTGGACATCTGCGGCCCGCCCGCGCGCCCTATCAGGACCCGATGGCACCATAGCGGCGCAAAAGTCACATTCCCGCGAAGGTCTGTGGATAATTCCGGTAAACACTTGCGTTTTTAAGGGTTTAAGCGTAACCGGACGGTTCCCGAGAACCGAAACGGCCCCTGATGTTTGAAGCCTTTGGAAGAACCTGGTCTGAACTGATCACTCCGATCTTGCGCCGTCCCAAGATGCGCCAGGTTGCGGCATTGTGCTATCGTCAGGGTCAGCATGGCCGCGAGGTTCTGATGATCACCAGCCGCGGCACAGGGCGCTGGATCCTGCCCAAGGGATGGCCGGTCAGCCGCCTGACATTTCAGAAATCAGCGCTTCAGGAAGCCTGGGAAGAGGCCGGTGTCAAACGCGGCAAGATCACCAAAGCGACCATCGGTCAGTACAGCTATACCAAGCATCTGGACGCGGGATTTGACACGCCCTGTGATGTGGATGTTTTCGCAGTGGAAGTGGTTGAACTTTCGCCCGATTATCCCGAGCAAAGCGAACGCAAGCGGGAATGGATGGCCCCCGGCAAGGCCGCATCCCTGGTTGCCGAGCCCGAGCTAAAGTCGATATTACAGTCGTTCTGATCCATCGCAGGCCGGTTTTTCTTGTAGAATCCCCTGTGCATCGCTAGCCCCCCCTTGTAACAGTTTTGTGACAGGGGGCGTCATGGGCACACCATCAAACAACCAGTGGAAAACACTGGACAAAGACCTGGGCCGGATCGGTCAGATTGAATATGCCACGCAATATGTGGCCCGGCCGCTGATCGGCACTTCTATCGCGCTGGTGTTCGTTCTGATCGCAGGCCTTGGCGCCGTGGTGTTTTTCAACCAATCCTCGTCTTCCTATATCGTTGTCGCGGCGGCGGTATTCGGGGCCTATATGGCGCTGAATATCGGGGCCAATGATGTCGCCAACAACATGGGGCCGGCGGTGGGGGCCAATGCCCTGACCATGGGCGGTGCAATCATCATTGCCGCCATTTCTGAAAGTGCAGGCGCGCTGCTGGCGGGGGGCGATGTCGTTGGAACGATCTCTAAAGGCATCATTGATCCCACCAGCGTGGCCGAACCACATATCTTCATCTGGGCGATGATGGCCGCGCTGATTTCCTCAGCACTTTGGGTCAATCTGGCCACCTGGGTCGGCGCACCGGTTTCCACCACCCATTCGGTCGTCGGCGGGGTGATGGGGGCGGGCATTGCCGCCGCCGGAATTGCCGCAGTGAACTGGCCGACCATGGGGGCGATTGCCGCAAGCTGGGTGATCTCACCCATCCTGGGCGGGCTGATTGCAGCGGCGTTTCTGGCGCTGATCAAGGCCCGGATTGTCTATCAAGCGGACAAGATCGCCGCGGCCCGGCGCTGGGTGCCCTTGCTGATTGCGATCATGGTCGGGGCGTTCTCGGCCTATCTGGCGCTGAAAGGTGTCAAACATCTGATCAAGATCGACATGCCCACGGCCCTGCTGATCGGGTTGGGGGCCGGCATTATCGCATGGCTGGCTTTTGTTCCGGTCATCCGCCGCCAATCAGAGGGAATGGAGAACCGCAATAGATCGCTGAAAAAACTGTTCACCATCCCCTTGGTGTTTTCTGCCGCCCTGTTGTCCTTTGCCCATGGCGCAAACGACGTGGCCAATGCGGTCGGCCCGCTTGCGGCGATTGTGCACACGGTCGAGTTCGGCACATCGGCGGCAAAGGTCGCCATTCCGCTGTGGGTCATGGTTATCGGGGCGCTCGGGATTTCCTTCGGGCTGTTCTTGTTCGGGCCGAAACTGATCCGCATGGTTGGCAGCCAGATCACCAAACTGAACCCGATGCGGGCCTATTGCGTGGCCCTGTCGGCGGCGTTCACGGTGATTGTCGCCTCGTGGCTGGGGCTGCCTGTCAGTTCAACCCATATCGCGGTGGGCGCTGTGTTCGGAGTTGGCTTCTTTCGCGAGTTTCACGCCGCCCGTCGCGCCCGTAACAAGGCCACCACCAGCGGCAAACCCGCCCTGGCGGTCGAGGAGAGACGCCGCCGCAAGCTGGTGCGCCGGTCGCATTTCATGACAATCATTGCGGCATGGGTCATCACGGTTCCGGCGGCAGCGATCCTGTCCGGCGTGATTTTCCTGGCACTTGAGGCGGTGTTTGTCTGAGGCCCCTCGCGCTAGCCGCGCAAGGCTTTCAGCATGACATCCACATTCGCCGGATCGGCGTCGGGTGTAATGCCGTGACCAAGATTGAATATATGCGCCCCGCCCGAAAGGGCGTCTGCAATGCGCCGAGTCTCGTCGATCAGCGCCTGCCCGCCTGAGACCATGTGCACGGGGTCCAGATTGCCCTGAACACAGCTGTCCTTTTGCAATACCTGCGCCGCCCAGTTGACATCGACCGCGGTATCAAGTGCCAGGCAATCCGCCCCGGTCGCGCGGGCAAAACCCTGATAGCG
>JAURMY010000165.1 GCA_030830465.1 Alphaproteobacteria bacterium | reverse complement strand
ATGCTGGCATCCAGGTTCCACAGGTCCTGCGCGTCGATCTGGTCCTGCAACTGGGCCATTTCGTCGGCGGTTTCGTCGGAATAGTTCATTGCCAGTTCGTTGTAACGGTCCAGCACCGCCTGTTTTTCGGCGACCCCTTCCATCACGTTTTCCCGCACGGTTTTGGCTTCATCCAGCTGCGGCTCCTGCGACAGGTAGCCCACGCGCGCACCCTCGGCCAGCCAGGCCTCGCCTTTGAAATCCTTATCAATCCCGGCCATGATTTTCATCAGGGTCGACTTGCCCGCGCCGTTCACCCCGACCACACCGATCTTGACGCCGGGCAGGAAGTTCAGACGAATATCCTCAAAGCATTTCTTGCCGCCCGGATAGGTTTTGGAAACGCCATCCATGTGATAGACGTATTGATAGGATGCCATGGTAAACCCCGTTCAGAATGCTGTTTGCGGCGTCATAGTCTGTCTCTATCCTGTGCGCAATGTTCAAAGGCGGAGGCAGCATGAGCTACGGCATCTATATCGGCAAGAACCACAGCGCCACCGGCCACGCCTGGCTGGGCGGCTATGGAGATGAGCCGTCCTCGCATTGGCTGGAGATCGTGCCGGCGCAAACCCATTCAAGCGGCACCACGATCACTGTCGGGGTCGGGCCGGATGCGGATATGCCGGGCGTACGGTCGGACATCCCGCAAGTGGCGCAAACCGTGCGCCATATCCGGGTAAGTTATTCCTATTATCTGGGCGTGCCCGCGCCGATCACCAATGGCGGGCTAAACGTCCATGGGGTTGCTGTGCGCGATATCTGGTCAACCTCGCGGGCCGAGTTGATTGCGATGACGCCAAAGGACCAGAAGGGTCTGAATTACAGCGACCTGGCGCGGATCGTACTGGAACGCGCCACTTCGGCGCGCCATGCGGTTCAGATTTGCGCCGGTCTGATCGCACAATACGGCGAGGCCAGCTATGGCGGCAATTCGCATATCTTTGCCGATGCACAAGAGGCCTGGGTGATGATCCAGTTCGCGGGCGGGCAGGGCCTGTGGGTGGCCGAACGGCTTGGCGCGGACAGTATCCGCGCCTCGCGCCCCGGTTACGTGCTGGACGTGCCGGTGGATGCGGCTGACCATCCCGATTTCATGTGGTCGCCGAACTTTGTCGGCTTTGGCCGCGAAATGGGGTGGTATGGCGGCGGCGCGTTTGACGCCAACCGAATTTATGGCGACGGCAAGGGGCGCTGGGACGGGATAAAGTGGATCGAAGCGGAGATGACAGCGCGCGCCGCGCGGCCCGAAAAGATCGGGTTGGCCGATATGTTCTGGGCGGTCCGCACCGCCCGGCTGACGGGCGATACCGCCGGTTACGGTCAGGTTGTGCCGCTTGAAACCCCCGATGATTCCGACCTCAGGATGCTGTGGCACACGCCTGTCGGGGCTGTCGCCGCCCCCTTCGCGCCGGTTTTCATGGGGCAGGACCATGTGCCGCCGGAATTCGCCAGACACCGCTATTTAACCGTGGGGGAATCCCATCGTTTCATGGATATGCGCAAGGCCGTCACCGGCGGGATCGAAACGGTAGCGACCGCCGCGCAAGCGGTTGAGGCCAGCCGTTCGGCGGTTTACGAAGCCAAGCGGCTGATCTATCTGATGCAAGTGTTGGGCGAAGGGTCGCTGGCGCGGGTTACGACCGCCTTTGAAGCGCGGGAAAGGCTTCTGGCGGGTCGGCTGGTGACAATTCTGAAAGCAGCGCGGGCGCTGATCGCGGCGCGCGACAGCACGGCTGCCGGTCACCTGCTGGCCTATTTCAGCCAGACCGAATTGCGCGCCGGTTTGGATCTGGTCCTTGCCCTGTCCGCCGGACTGGAGGCCGAGTTGCGGGCCGGGGGCGAAGTTGCGCCACAGGACAAACCGGTCGGCTTTCCCCAGATTTGGTGATGCCGGGGGCCGTTGATCGATCCGGCGGCTAGTTGATCGGTGCCAACAGTTCCGGCGCCGTGACCAGTTGGCGCACGCCGTGGGAATGGTCCTCGTCAAACACATTGCCGGCCTCGGCCCAGGCGTTCAGCGACGCGATGTCAAGCTTGGCGCAATTCGGTCGAACGCTCCAGGTCACTTGCAGGGGGGAACAAACCGCCTGGGTGTAGCTCGGACCGGTGGTCGAGCCTTCAAACACCACCGGTTCCCCGGTTCCCGACGGCAGGGCCCTGGGTTGATGGAACCCGTCTACCATATTGTTTTGATAGACATAATCCGCAAAGCTCAGCGCCTTTGGATCATTAACCACCAGAAAAACCTGTGCCTCGACCCGCAATTCCGGGTTGGCGCATTTTTCGCTGAGGCAGGATCCCAGCCCCTTGCCCGGCGCCACGTCGCAAGAGGAATAGACCCAATGCACCTCAATCGTGTCGCCGGGTTTGACACCGTGAAACGCGCCATGCCCATGCGACGGGTCTTCCAGTTCGGCGGCGGTCAGCGAGGCGGTGTCGTTGCACTGATAGCCGCCATGTTCGCCGTCCCCGGCATAGATCGAAAACCCGGGGCCTTTATGTTCCGCATTGGTATGGGTGTGCAGGTTGCACAGGTTCAATTGTCGGGCGGGCGGGGCCAGCGTAAAAATCCGCGCATTGGTTCCGGCGGCGTTTGAAATATCGCGCGGGGTTTGCGGGCCAAAGCCCGTGCACAGGTCTTCGGCATGGGCGGGCAGGCCGGCCGACAGACAGATCGCAAGGCCGAGTGACACGGGGCGCAGCAAATGGTGGGGCATGGCGAATCCTGTGATATGGGGGTTTGTCCCGTCACTATGGGGTGAAACCCTGTCGGCCTCAAATTCTATTTTCCCGTCATATTTCGCTCCAATCCCGCAACGGGATCGGGTTAAGATTGCCTTATGAGTTTCGGGCTGCCCTTTACCACCCCCGGTCAGCGGATCGGATTGCTCGGCGGATCCTTTGACCCGCCGCATGAAGGCCATGTCCATATCAGCAAACAGGCGCTGAAACATTTCGGGCTCGATCGGGTCTGGTGGCTGGTTTCGCCCGGCAATCCGTTGAAACGGCAGGGACCGGCGGCTTATGAGCGCCGGCTGGCCGCCTGTCGCGCGATGCTGCACCATCCCCGGATCATTGTCAGCGATATCGAGGCGCGCCTGGGCACACGATACACCGCGAAAACACTGGCGAAACTGCTGCCGCTGAAACCTGATGTGCATTTTGTCTGGCTGATGGGGGCCGACAATCTGGCGCAGTTTCATCATTGGCAGGATTGGCGCGATATTCTGAACCGCCTGCCGGTCGGGGTGTTGTCGCGGCCTGATGACGTGGTGCATGCGGGCCTGTCCCCGGCGGCAACGGCCTACCGCCAACACCGCCTTTCCTCTGCCCAATCTGTGGCATTGCCGCTGCGCCCAGCGCCCTGCCTTTGCCTTGTGACCGGCGCCATGGTTGATGTATCCTCAACCGAAATCCGAAATAAGGGCGATTGGATTCGGTGAAAGTCGTTTGAAGTTCAGAAAGTTTAAGGTCCGGCATGTCTGCCCCGTTTGAGGTTCCCCGTCGTTTTGTTCTGGCCGCGTTGCTGTCAAGCGCCGCAAGTGCCGCCTTCGCCAATGCCCCGAAAACATCACCCAGGCCCGAGGCCCGGACGCCGGACATCGCCCTTGCCGCCGAATTGCCACTGGATCAACTGATTGCGCAAAGCGGCCTGACCGGCGAAGTGGCGCTGATGGTGGTCGATGCCGCCTCCGGCGAGGTTCTGGAAAGCCGCAACCCGACCCTTGCCTTGCCGCCTGCCAGTGTCACGAAATCCATCACCACGCTTTACGGACTGGAAAGCCTTGGCGGCGATTACCGTTTTGCCACCCGCATCATTGCCACAGGCCATTTGGAAAACGGCAGGCTGAACGGCGACCTTATTCTGGCGGGGGGCGGTGACCCGACGCTTGACACGGATGCGCTGGGCGATCTGGCGCGCCAGTTGAAGGCGCGGGGATTGCGTGAAATCACCGGCAAGACCTATGTCTATTCCAGCGCGCTGCCATATCAGAATGCGATTGACCCGGATCAGCCCGACTATCTGGGCTATAACCCGTCGGTTTCCGGGCTGAACCTGAATTTCAATCGGGTGTTCTTTGAATGGCAACGGGACAAGTCCGGCCTGACAATCACCATGGATGCGCGGGCGCGCAAATATCGTCCGCGCGTGGCCATGGCCTCGATGGAGGTGGTGGACCGCACAGCGCCATTGTTCACCCTGAACAGCACCGCGCGTGTCGACAGATGGACCGTCGCACAAACCGCGCTT
>JAURMY010000164.1 GCA_030830465.1 Alphaproteobacteria bacterium | reverse complement strand
TCCCTCCTGCCGGTCTTGTTTTGCGGCCTGACAGGTTGATTGTCCAGTCTGGCGTCGCTGTCACCGGTTCCGGGGCTAAGAATGCCCCGGTTACCGGTGAACAGTCGTTTGGCGCAGCCGTTCTGCCCGCGTTGCGCCTGATTAAGGCTTTAACACCAACCGGCATGTTTCATTGGGCATCTGTCTGCCCGCTGATGCCGTGGCTACAAATGTTCGGCACTGTTATCAAACTGAACCCCTATTGACATCGACGCCTCAGGCGGTGCGGTTAACCCTCCGAATCTTGCGTCCGCGCCGGGCCCGCGCTCACACATTACAGGCGACAATCAACGCTTGCTTTGCTATCTTGAATTGCATTCAAACCACGGTTCTTTTCGGGGGAAATATAGATGAAAAAGATCGCCATTTTTTGCGACGGAACCTGGCGGGCGAAAGACGATGCCTATGACACGAATGTGGAAATATTGCGCGACGCGCTGGCCGCGCATGACGAAAACGGCATTCAGCAGCATGGCGACTATCAGGAAGGTGTCGGCACAGGACGCGGACCCGATTGGCTGAGCCGCAAGATTGATACCATCGGCGGTGGCGCATTTGGCTGGGGCGTCATGGCCAACGTGATCGACGCCTATGAAAGGCTTGTCGATGCCTATGATCCGGGCGACGAAATCTACCTGTTCGGATTTTCGCGCGGCGCCTTTACTGCGCGGTCGCTGGCTGGAATGATCCGTGCCAGTGGCATTGCCCCGCGCAAAGCCAAGAACCGGATACACGGGGCCGCCGAACGCTACAAATCAAAGGACATCGAAACCAAGCCGGGCACCGATGCCAGCTTTGAATACCGCTACGACCTGAACCCGGCCATTGTAACCGAACCCGCCGAAAACACCTGGCGGCGCGCGATGGGTCTGCCCGAAGGTGTTTTGGTTCACCTCAGATTTCTGGGCGTTTGGGATACGGTCGGTGGCCTTGGCATACCTTCGGTCTTCGGACCGATCGCCAAGCTGTGGAACCGAAAATATGAATTCCACGATACTTATTTGTCTTCCAGCGTGAAATCGGCCCGCCATGCCGTCGCGATAGATGAACGGCGGCGGACCTTCCCGCCCACTCTTTGGCAAAACCTCGGGCGGCTGAACCAATGGAAAACCGGGCCCGATCTGCCCTATCAGGAAATGTGGTTTCCGGGGATTCACGGCTCGGTCGGCGGGGGTGGTCCGGTAAAGGGCCTGTCGGCGCTGGCGCTGGCATGGATGGCCGATGGTGCGAAAAAGGCCGGACTGGCCTTTGACATGGAAAAGCTCGCGCCTTTTCTCGCCGAGGGAAATGCGATGGCCCATCTGCACAACAACCCGACAGAGGAAGGCTCGTTTCGCGAAGCGCTTGGCGGGCTTGGGTATAAAGACCGCGAGGGGCCGTTTCGGTTCAAGGAGGTTTCGTCGGTTGCAAAAGAACGCTGGCAGGCCTCAGCCGGGGCTTATCGGCCACCGACACTGAACTGCGTCGCCCCGGACATGACGCCGCCGGAGGCGCGTAAAACCTGCGGCTGCACTTCCAAATGCCGCCGCGCCAGTGTTAAGGACGGGTCATCTGCCTGACTGTATGCCCGAGGCCGCTTTGTCTGTTCCTGTCCACGCCCCGTTGCCGGTTGACGCGATCCTGCCGGACCTGTTGGCGGCGCTGAAGGCGACCGGGCGGGCCGTCCTGCAGGCGCCTCCGGGCGCTGGCAAAACCACACGGGTGCCGCTGGCGATGCTGGGTTTGGTTTCAGGGCGCATCCTGATGCTGGAACCACGCCGTCTGGCAACCCGCGCCGCGGCTGAGCGTATGGCCCAAACCCTGGGTGAACCGGTCGGCAAGACGGTCGGCTATAGGATCAGGGGGGAAAGCGTCACCTCGGCTGACACCCGGATCGAAGTCGTCACCGAAGGCATATTGACCCGGATGATCCAGGCCGCGCCTGACTTGCCCGGTGTGGGGGCGGTGATCTTTGACGAGTTTCACGAAAGGTCGTTGAACGCCGATCTGGGGCTGGCGCTGACCCTGGAAATCCGCGCGGCCCTGCGCGATGATCTGATGCTTCTGGTCATGTCGGCGACATTGGACGCCGAACCCGTTGCGGCCTTGATGGGGGATGCGCCGGTCGTGACCTCGCAAGGGCGCAGTTTTCCGGTGGACACCCTCTGGCTTGACCGGCCCTGGGCCCAGCCCGGCAGCCGCGGTCCCCGGTTTGAGCAGGCGCTGGCCGATCTGGTCCACCGCGCCTTCGCGGAAACCGAAGGCGGCGTTCTGGTGTTTTTGCCCGGCGAGGGCGAAATCCGGCGCGTCGAAAGCCTTCTGGCAAAGGCCCTGCCGCCGGAAGTACGCCTGCACCTGTTGTTTGGCGCGATGGACTTCAAGGCCCAGCGCGCGGCAATCGCGCCGGCGGAAAACGGTCGCAAGGTGGTTCTGGCCACGTCGATTGCGGAAACCTCGCTGACGATCGAGGACATTCGGGTGGTGGTCGATGGCGGTCTGGCGCGGCGGGCGCGGTTTGATCCCGCGTCGGGAATGTCGCGGCTGGTGACCGAGCGCGTCAGCCGTGCCGAAGCGACACAGCGGCAAGGCCGCGCCGGTCGCGTGGCAAAGGGCCGGTGTTACCGATTGTGGACAAAGGGTGAGGAAGGCGCGCTGTCTGCCTTTGCCCCGGCCGAGATTGAAGCCGCCGATCTGGCCCCTTTGCTGCTGGAAACCTGTTTATGGGGCGCGCGGGATCCGGCGGACCTGCCGTTTCTGACCCCGCCCAACCCCGCC
>JAURMY010000163.1 GCA_030830465.1 Alphaproteobacteria bacterium | reverse complement strand
TGACCAGTTGAACGTCGTCAAATCAGACAGGCCGCCATCCAGTTCCAACATACCCTGCTTGCCGCGGGCCATGTTGTATTTCTGGATACGAACCCCTTTGCCGCGTGTCATTTCCGGCAATTCAGACAGCGGAAAAACCAGCAGTTTCGCGTTCGCGCTGACCACCGCCACATGATCGCCGCGAACCGCGACACAGCATTTCGCCAGCACATCATCCTTGACGTTCAGAACCTGTTTTCCGGCGCGGGTCTGGGCTATCACCTCGTCCGTCGCGACGACAAAACCGTCGCCCGCACTGGAGCCGACAATCAGTTTGCCGCCGGGTTCAAACAGGAACAAGTCGACGATCTGCGCCTCGTTCGGCAGGTCCACCATCAGGCGCAAAGGTTCGCCCATTCCGCGTCCACCCGGCAGGTTCGAACAGGCCAAAGTGTAAAACCGCCCGTTGCTTCCAAACAGCACCAGCTTGTCGGTGGTCTGGGCGTGGAACATGAAGCGGGCTTCGTCTCCGTCCTTGAATTTCAGATCGGATTCCAGCGCCATATGGCCCTTCATCGCCCGGATCCACCCCATCTGAGAACAGACAACCGTGATCGGTTCCTTTTCGATCATCGCCTCGATCGGAACCTCTTCGATTTGCGGCGCATCCGCCAGTTCGGTGCGCCGCGCCCCGTTCAGGGACTCCTTGCCGAACTGCTTGCGAACATCGCGCAATTGGTCGGAAATGCGGCCCCATTGCAGGGCTTCGTCCGCCAGAAGGTCTTCCAGATCGGCGCGTTCGATCAGCAAAGCCTCGTGCTCACGCCTGAGTTCCATTTCCTCAAGGCGGCGCAGGCTGCGCAGACGCATATTCAGGATCGCTTCGGCCTGAACGTCGGACAAGTCGAACTCGTCCATCATCACCGGCTTGGGTTCATCCTCGTTGCGGATAATTTCAATCACCCGGTCAAGATTGAGGAAGGCAACGATATAACCTTCCAGCACTTCAAGCCGGTGGTCGATCTTTTCCAGCCGGAATTTCGACCGCCGCTGCAACACATCCCGCCGATGATCCAGAAAGGCGCGCAGAACCTCTTTCATCGAGCAGACCTTGGGCGTGCGCCCGTCGATCAGCACGTTCATGTTCATCGAGAACCGGACCTCCAGATCGGACTGGCGGAACAATGTTTCCATCAGCACCGCAGGGTCGACGGTTTTCGAACGCGGCTCAAGGATCAGGCGGATATCGTCGGCACTTTCGTCGCGCACATCAGCCAGGATCGGGATTTTCTTCAACTGGATAATCTCGGCGATCTTTTCAATCAGCTTGGATTTCTGCACCTGATAGGGAATTTCGGTGACAACGATCTGCCAGGTGCCGCGGCCCAGATCCTCGGTCTGCCAGCGGGCGCGCAAACGGATCGAGCCGCGCCCGGTGCGATAGGCCTCGGCGATGCTTGCGCTTGGTTCGACGATGATGCCGCCGGTCGGAAAATCCGGCCCCGGCACATATTCCATCAGGGTTTCGTCACGGGCATTCGGCGCTTTGATCAGATGCAGGGCGGCGTTGCACAATTCGCCGATATTATGCGGCGGGATGTTGGTGGCCATGCCAACGGCGATCCCGCTGGACCCGTTCGCCAACAGGTTGGGATATGCGGCGGGCAAGACCACCGGTTCTTGCAGCGAACCGTCGTAATTGTCGCGAAAATCCACCGCGTTTTCGTTCAGACCCTCCATCAGGGCCTCGGCGGCGGCGGTCATCCGGGCCTCGGTATAACGGGCTGCGGCTGGGTTATCCCCGTCGATATTGCCGAAATTCCCCTGCCCGTCGACCAACGGATACCGCACGTTGAAATCCTGCGCCAAACGCGCCAGCGCGTCATAGATCGCCTGGTCGCCATGCGGGTGGTAATTGCCCATCACATCGCCGGAAATCTTTGCCGACTTGCGAAAGCCGCCGGTCGAGGACAGGCGCAATTCGCGCATCGCATAAAGAATGCGCCGATGGACCGGCTTCAACCCGTCGCGGGCATCCGGCAGGGCGCGGTGCATGATGGTGGACAGGGCGTATTGCAGATAGCGTTCGCCGATTGCACGGCGCAGCGGTTCAGACACAGTTGTGCCGCCGCCTGTCGGTATATTGGGGTCATCAAGCAAATCAGCCATAGATCGGGTGTAATATGTCACCAATCGCGGGTCCAGCGGGATTTCGGCGGGTCCAGGGCCGCGCTAATTTGTCACCCGTGGCAGCGAACCGGCCATTATCTGGCCCGCCCCCTTGCAATGACGGCGGTTAGGGATGATTTTGGGGGAAAGTTTCCTGTCCGCAAAGGAGCCAGCCATGGCCGGCGACCCCCTGTTTTACGTTGTGATCGCCTCGGTTCTGGTGGTTCTGGTGATTCTGATGTTCGGCCTTGGCACCTTTTCCCGGGGCGGCGAGTTCAACCGGAAATACGCCAACAAGATCATGCGGGCGCGGATCATCGCGCAGGCGGTTGCCGTGTTGTTGATCCTGTTGTTCGTGTTTCTGCGCCGGATGGGAAGCTAGGCCATGGTCGTACTGAACCGCATTTACACGCGCACCGGTGACAGCGGCGAAACCGCGCTTGGAAACGGCGTTCGGGTGGCCAAGCACTCTGCCCGGGTCACCGCTTACGGCACGGTCGACGAAACCAATGCGACGGTCGGCATGGCGCGTCTGCATGCGGAGGGCGAGATCGATGCCCGGCTGGCGCTTATTCAAAACGATCTGTTCGATCTGGGGGCCGATCTGTGCCGCCCGGAAATGGACAAGGACGCCACGGCTGAATACCCGCCCCTGCGGGTCACGGCGGCGCAGGTCGACAGGCTTGAGGCCGAGATTGACGCGATGAACGCGGCGCTGACGCCCTTGCGCAGCTTTGTTTTGCCGGGCGGTTCAGCGCTGGCGGCGCATTTGCATCTGTGCCGCACGGTGTCCCGCCGGGCCGAGCGTCTGGCGGTTGAGTTGGCCACGACAGAGGCGGTGAACCCCGCGGCGGTAAAATACCTGAACCGACTCAGCGACTGGTTTTTCGTCGCCTCGCGGGTCGCCAATGACAATGGCGCCGCCGATGTCTTGTGGGTGCCGGGCGCCAACAGATAATCGGAGGCCCGTTCCGGGCCATTGTTTTCAGCCCCTTCGGGGCGGGGCCTGCGGCGCGAGTATTTTTCGAACAAAGATCAGGCTCGGGCCAGTTTGCCGGATTGAAACAGTGTTTCTATCTGCGCGGCAGCGTTGCCGAAATCTGAAAACGAGACCTGATGCGGGATCAGGGCGACCGGCGATTTGCGATAGCCTTCGGTGAAAAGCGCGAAGGGCCGTCTGGCGGCCACGGCGGTGGCGGCGTCGACCTCGCTGTCGCCGACATAGACGACATCGGTTGCGTTCAACTCTTCCATGCACTTCATCAAAGGGGCCGGGTCGGGTTTCTTGACCGGCAATGTGTCACCGCCAATCACTGAGCCGAAGAACCCGCCAAGGCCCAGACCATCGAGAACCGGCAGGGTCAGCGCGTGGTTCTTGTTGGTGCAGACCCCAAGCGCGATGTTGCTGCCTTGCAAATGGGTCAACAGGTCCACAACGCCGGGATAAACTTTGGTGTGGCCGATCGGATTTTGCGCGTAAATGCCAACAAAACCGTCCACCCAATCGGCGAATCGGGCCGGCGTGTTTTCAACGCCGCTGGCCTCCATCACCCGTTCAACCAGTTTTGGCACGCCATTGCCGATAAAGCTGCGCACCTGGTCATATTCCAGACCGGGCCGGCCCCTTGCGCGCAGCAGCGCGTTGGCGGCATGGACGATATCCGGCGCCGAGTCGACCAGCGTACCGTCGAGATCAAAGATCACCGCCTTCATGATATGCCTTTACCAAGAACGCCGGTCAGGTTTGCACCGGCGAACAGGGCATTAAGCCCTGCGATGCGCTCCACCTGTTCAAAGCTGTGAACAACGGCGGTTGCCCCGGTGAAATCATCCTGATCGGTATAGGCCGAGGGGCAGATCAGGCAGGGGATGCCGGCGGCGC
>JAURMY010000162.1 GCA_030830465.1 Alphaproteobacteria bacterium | reverse complement strand
TATCCCTGTTCCGCGCTGCTGGTGCGCTGGTACGGGGCGAAACTGTTATGCGTGGCCTCGGAATGTTCAACACCCGACCCGGTTTCAAGCTATCCGCGCGGCCGGCCAATGCCGCTGGCGCGCGGCGCGATTTCGCGCGCGATCATGGCGCATCTTCCCAAACGCCAGTTGTTGCCGCTGATCAAGGATCACCTTGGTGAACTGACAAGCATCGGCATTGGCGGAAACCCGGATGAGATCCTGGCCAGTATGCGGCAGGTCAGGCGGCAGGGGTTTGCGCTGGCCCATGGCGAAGTGACGCCGGGCGTGTTCGGCATCGCCGCGCCGGTGTTTGACGGCGGCACCACCCCGATTGCCGCGATTTGTGCCACGTTGAAAGCCACCGATATCAGCCCCGGACGGCTTGAGGCGGTCTGTGCCGATATCCGGCAATCCGGCCTTGAACTGTCGCGCCTGCTGGGCGATGTGCGCGACCCGGAGGAACAGGCGACGCATGAGGAAAACCCGGCTGCCCCGGACCAAAGACCGCAAAGCAACAGGATGATATTGCAATGAAAAAGATCGACATTTTCAACCATATCTGGCCGAAACCCTTTTATGACGCGCTGATCGGCCATATTGGCACGATGACCGACATCACCATGCGGTCCGGGGCGGTTCCGATGATGACCAATCTGGATCGCCGGTTCGAGGTGATGGATATGTTCGGGCCGGATTACATGCAGATATTGTCGCTGGCCTCACCGCCGCTGGAATTGCTGGCGGGGCCGTCAAAGGCAATGGAACTGTCGAAAATCGGGTCCGACAGCATGGCGGAACTGTGCCGGAAATTCCCCGAACGCTTCCCCGGTTTCATCGGCACCGCCCCGATCACCGATCCCGGTTGTGTCGAAGAATGCCGCCGCGCGATCGAAGATCTGGGCGCGGTCGGGATGCAGATCTTTACCAACGTGCAGGGCAAGCCGCTGGACCGGCCGGAGTTTGAGCCGTTCTTTGAATATATGGCCTCGACCGGCAAACCGATCTGGATGCACCCGGCGCGCGGCCAGAATTTCGCCGATTACCTGACCGAAGACCGGTCGGAATATGAAATCTGGTGGACGCTGGGCTGGCCTTACGAAACCTCGGCAGCAATGGCGCGGATGGTGTTTTCGCGCCTGTTTGACAAATATCCGGGACTTAAGATCATCACCCACCATGCGGGCGGAATGATCCCGTTCTTTGAAGGCCGTGTTGGCCCCGGCTGGGACCAGATGGGCAAGCGCACCACGGACCGCGACCTGTCGCTGGCCCGCACGGCGCTGAAACGCCCGCATCTTGAGTATTTCAAGGAGTTTTATGCCGATACCGCCTCGTTCGGGTCGATGAAGGCGATTGAACATGCGGTTGAGTTTTTTGGTGAGGACCGGGTGTTGTTTGCATCCGACGCGCCGTTCGATCCCGAGGGCGGACCGATGTATATCCGCGAAACCATGCGCATTCTGGATGAGATGGATATTTCCGACACTTTGCGCCGCAAGCTTTATCAGGACAACGCGGTCAACCTGCTTGGCCTGAAACTCTGAGGAAACCAATGAAAATTGCACGTCACCATATCAACGGTCAGTGGATCGAAGGCACCGCCCCCTTGCGCGACAGCGTCAATCCCGCCGACGGTTCGGTTCTGGGGCAGTTTCATCCGGGGTCCAAGGCGCTGGCCGATCAGGCCGCCAAGGTCGCGCGCGATACGTTTTTCGCCTCAAACTGGGGCGCGTCGCCACGGCAACGGGCGGCAATGCTCTATGAATTTGCGGACCGGTTGGAGGCGATCAAGGCCGAACTGATCGACCTGATCATCGCTGAAAACGGCAAGATCAGGCCGGAAGCCACTGGCGAAGTGATGGGCGCAATTTCCGAAACCCGCTACTACGCCGGTCTGGCACGGGCGATTCTGGGACGCACGCAAGAAACCATGCCGGGGAATTTTTCCATCATGCACCGCGAACCGGCAGGGGTGGCGGCGATCATCGTGCCGTGGAATGCGCCGGTCACTTTGCTGATCCGCTCGTTAACCCCGGCGCTGGCGGCGGGCTGTACCTGTGTCATCAAGCCTGCCGACCAGACACCGCTGATTCACGCGCGGGTGATGGAATGTCTGGCGGATTGTCCGTCTTTGCCTGCTGGCGTGGTCAATTCGGTCAATGAAAACGGTTCTGAGGTTGGCCGCGCCATGGTCGCCTCGCCCGACATCGACGTAATCTCCTTCACCGGGTCCAGCGCCACTGGCAAGCTGATCATGGCAGGCGCCGCACCGACCCTGAAACGGGTCAGTCTGGAACTGGGCGGCAAGGCCCCCGCCGTGGTGTTTGCCGATGCCGATCTGGATGTCGCAGTCAAGGAACTGACCCATTCGGCGCTGGCGATGGCCGGGCAAATCTGCGTCGCGGCGACCCGGTTTTTGGTGCAGAAATCGGTACAGAAAGAGTTTGAGGCGCGGATCACTGCGGCGTTCAAGGCGGTGAAAACTGGCCCCGGTGCCGATCCTTCCAGCCAGATGGGGTCCTTGATCGACCTGCCCAATCAGGCGCGGCTGATCGGCATTCTGGACCGCGCGGCGGATGAGGGCGAGATGGTTTTGCGCGGCCAGCCCTTGGCCAAGGGCGCGTTTCTGACCCCCAGCCTGTTTCGCATTGACGACGTTCAATCCGATCTGGTGCAGGACGAATTGTTCGGCCCAATGGCATCCATCGAAACCTTTGAGGATGAGGCCGAGGCGGTCGCCAAGGCCAATGCCACGGTGTACGGACTGGCGGCCAGCGTGTTTACCAAAGACCTGAACCGCGCGATGCGGGTCAGCCGGGCGATCCGGGCCGGAACAGTCTGGCTGAATTCGCATCTGCGGTTGTTTGCCGAAGGCGAAACCGGCGGTTATGGCCAATCGGGGCTTGGGCGGCTGCATGGGGTCGAGGGGCTGAATGATTTCCTTGAGACCAAGCATGTCTATCTGGAAGCCGGGCGGGTCTGACCGGTGGCGGTGGATTTTGAAAAAACCTATGACGTGGTGATCGTCGGCGGCGGGCCGGTCGGACTGGGCCTTGCGATTGAACTTGGCCAACGCGGTTGCTCGGTCGCGGTGGTCGAAAAATACCCGACCGTGCATCAGATCCCCAAAGGCCAGAACCTGACCCAGCGCACGATGGAGCATTTCCATTTCTGGGGGGCCGAGGAACAACTGCGTGCCGCGCGGACCGTGCCCAAAGGCTATGCGATCGGCGGCATGACCTCTTATGCGACGCTGTTGTCGGGCTATCACTATGACTGGCTGCAACGGGCCCTGGTTGCGCCCTATTACTTCTGCGAAAACGAGCGCTTGCCGCAATATGCGACCGAACAGGTGTTGCGGCGCCGTGCGGCAGAGGTTGCAGGTGTGGACATCGCCTATGGCTGGTCCGGCACCGGGGTGGCGCAGGACGAAACCAGCGCGACCGTGACAATCCAAAGCCGTGACGGCCAGACACAGACCCTTAGCGGGCAATATGTTGTCGGCAGTGACGGCAGCCATTCCGCGATCCGCGAGGCAGCCGGGATCACCCAGACGAAATCGGAACATGACAAGCTGATGGTCCTGCTGGTGTTCAAATCGACCGGGTTGCATGACTATCTGGAACGCTATCCCGGCAAGCAGTTTTATTGTGTGCTGCATCCTGAACAAAAGGGATACTGGCGGTTCTTCGGGCGTGTCGATCTGGGCAGCACCTGGTTTTTCCATGCGCCGGTGCCGCTGGGCACCACAAAGGACAACTTTGATTTCAAAGCGTTCCTGGAGCGCGCTGTCGGGGCCGAAATCGACGTGGCGTTCGATCACATCGGTTTTTGGGACCTCAGGATCGCGCTGGCCGACAATTACCGCAGCGGCAGGGTGTTCGTGGCGGGTGATGCGGCGCACAGCCACCCGCCTTATGGCGGTTACGGGATCAATACCGGGTTTGAGGATGCGCATAACCTTGGCTGGAAACTGGCGGCGCGATTGCAGGGTTGGGGCGGGGAGGGCTTGCTTGACAGTTATGATGCGGAACGCCGCCCGGTCTTTGCCTCGACCGCTGATGATTTCATCGAAAGGTTCATCCGCGAGGACCACAAGTTTCTGGAGCGGTACAATCCCGACCGCAACCAGCCGGAATTCGAACAGGCCTGGAACACCCGTAACGAAGGCTCAAGCGAAGTGATGGCGTTTGAGCCGAATTACGACGGCTCGCCGGTGGTTTTCGGTGATGACAGCCAAAGCCCCAGCGCCAAGGGCGCGCATCGCTTTCAGGCTCAGGCGGGGCATCACCTGGCCCCGGCGCCGATGTCTGACGGGTCAAACAGTTTTGACAGGTTGGGGGCGGGATTTACCCTGTTTGATTTTGCGGGCCTGCCCGGCATCGCTTCTGATTTCGTCAAGGCGGCCAAAGGGATGAACCTGCCGCTGACCGTGGTTTCAGACCCTGATGCCACCGCCGCGCGGGAAAAATACGGCTGTGATCTGATCCTTGTACGGCCGGATCAGTTTGTTGCATGGGCGGGTGACCGGCTGGACCGGTCGGCCGCAGAGATACTGGCCAAAGTCAGCGGCGCGCCTGCACATGATTGAAAATATCCTGTTGGTCGGGCTGGCTTTTGCCCTTGGGGGGGTGCTGAAAGGCGCGATCGGGGCCGGAGCGCCGCTGTTGGCGGTGCCGGTTCTGGCACTGCTTTACGATGTGCCAACCGCGATCACCTTGTTTGCGATCCCCAATCTCGTGCCGAATGTCTGGCAGGTCTGGAAGTTCCGGGCGGACCACCTGCCGCCGGTTTTTCTGTGGCGGTTTTCGATTGCCGGGGCGGTCGGCGCGGCGGTCGGGACCGTCATTCTGGCCAATGTGGACCCCAGTTTTCTGCTGCTGATCGTTGCGCTGATTGTTCTGGTCTATATCCTGTTCCGGCTGATGCGGCCGGACTGGCAGTTGGCCCATCCGCTTGCCATGGCGCTGGTTTTTCCGGTGGGTCTGGTCGCGGGGATGATGCAGGCCTCGGGCGGGATATCGGCGCCGGTTTCGATCACCTTTCTGAATGCAATGAAACTGACGCGCGGCGGATTTATCAACACCATATCGCTTTTTTTCACCGCCATTGCGGTGGTGCAGATACCGTTGCTGATCGCCTATGGCTATATGACGCCAAGGCTGTTCGGCCTGTCCTGCGCCGCTTTGGTGGTGGTGGTCGCCTTCATGCCGGTTGGCGGCTTTCTGGTCAGCCGGGTGTCGCGCAACACGTTTGACCGGATCGTGCTGCTGTTGCTGGCCGCGCTCAGCGCCAAGATGATTGCGCAGGCAATCGTTGCAGGGTTTGCCGGTTAGGGTTTGGGCGGCACCGCTGCGTTTGGCCGAATGATCCTTGGCGGCGTCAGAACCGCAACGGCGGGGGCGCCAGCGGTATGGGCCGCAACCTCGACCAGACAGGAATGCGCGATCGGGCCTTGCGCCAGGCTGGACGTGCCTTTGTCGGGCGTCAGGGTGTTGGGATTGCCGTGGCGGCAGGTGTCGCCATCAGGATCATACCAGGCACCGGTTGCGATCTTAATGACGCCCTGGCGAATGTCGTCGCTGATCCGCAGGCCGGCCAGACAGGCACCGCGCTGGTTGAATATCCGAACCAACTGGCCCTCGGTCAAACCGCGTGCGGCGGCATCGGCGGGGTGCATCAAGACAGGCTCTCGCCCGGCCACGCGGTCGGCTTTGCTGACGGTGCCATGGTCAAGCTGGGAATGAAGCTTGGTTTTCGGCTGGTTGGAAATCATGTGCAACGGTGCCTGCGAGGTCGCGTTGCCAAGCCATTCCAGCGGCTCCATCCAGAAGGCGTGGCCGGGGCAATCGGCATAACCGAAATCCGCGATGGTCCGGGAAAAGATCTCGATCTTGCCGCTGGGGGTTTTCAGTGGCCTGCCTTCGGGATCGGCGCGAAAACTTTCCAGCATCACGGTCTTTTTCGCGGGGGCCGGGATGCGGGCCCATCCGTCGCGTTGCAGGACATCCCAGTCAGGCATTTCAACCCCGCCCCGGCTGGCGGCCTGCCGGGATACATCATAAAGCCAGCGCAACCAGTCCTGTTGGCTGCGATCCTCGGTAAAGGCGGATTGAACCCCCAGTTCGGCGGCGATGCCTTTGAATATCTCATGGTCGTCGCGGGCCTGACCGACCGGCGCAATCGCCTGATCCATCACGGTGATATAAGGGTCCTTTGGCGACAGAACCACGTCAGAGCGTTCAAGCGGCGTGGTGCAGGGCAGCACGATATCGGCATGGCGCGCCAGACTGTTCCAGCACCATTCGTTGACGATGATTGTCTCGGGCTTGGCCCAGGCCTTGCGCATCCGGTTCAGGTCCTGGTGGTGGTGGAAAGGATTGCCCCCCGCCCACCAGACCAGCCGCACATCGGGATAGGTCAGGCGCTGCCCGTCATAGTCGAACGTCCCGCCGGGATTTTCCAGCATATCGGTCACGCGGGCGACCGGGATGAAGGATTTGACCGGGTTCTGCCCCTGCGGCAGCGCCGCGTAGGGCACCATGCGGCGGTGCAGGCCGTTGTTGTTCATCGCGGAATAGCCAAAGCCGATACCGCCGCCCGGCAATCCGATCTGCCCCAGCATGGCCGCAAGCGTGATCGCCGCCCAATAGGGCTGTTCGCCATGATCCTGCCGCGTCAGGGCGTAGGCGATTGAAATCATCGTGCGGCTTTTGGCCATGCGACGGGCAAGGGCGCGCAAAGTTTCGGCGGGGATTTCGCAGATTTCGGCGGCCCAATCCGCGGTTTTCGGCTGGCCGTCATCCGTACCGCGCAGATAGGCGGCAAACCGGTCAAACCCGGTGCAATACCGGTTCAGGAACGCGCGGTCGCACAAATCTTCGTCCAGCAAGACATGGGCCAGTCCCAGCATCATGGCCGTGTCCGAAGAAGGCCGCAGCGCCAGCCATTCAGCCCCGGCCTGATCCAGAATATCGGACCTGAGCGGCGAAATATTCACAAATTCCGTGCCGGCCTTATGGGCGTTCAGCACGCCGGCCTTTTGCACATGCGCACCAACGCCGCCCTGACTGATCTGGCCGTTTTTCAGCGGGATCCCCCCGAAGGCGACGAACAAATCGCAGGACTCGGCGATCACTTCCCAGCAGGTGGCGCGGTCAAGATAGCCGCGGAAATCGCCCAGTACATGCGGCACCACCACTTCGGCGGCGGCAAAACTGTAGGTGTTGACCGATCCGGTGTAGCCGCCGATGCAGTTCAAGAACCGTTTCAATTGCCCTTGGGCGTGATGAAACCGGCCGGCGCTGGCCCAGCCATAAGATCCCGCGTAAATCGCCTGATTGCCGTGGTTTTGCCTGATCCGGTCCAATTCACTGGCCACCAGCCGGTTGGCATCTTCCCAGCTGACGGCGACGAAAGGGTCGCTGCCGCGCCGCGCCCCCGCCGTGCCCGGCCCGCCGGTCAGCCAGCTTTCCCGCACCATAGGTTCGGTGATCCGCAACGGGTCATCCAGAACGCCAACAATGCCGTGCCCGATTGGCGATGGGTCCTGATCTTCCGAAAAATCCGTCAACCCCGTGACCCGCCCATCGGTGACCTCAACCTGATAGGTCCCCCAGTGGCTGTTGGTCAAAAGCTTTCGGTTATGTGTGTTCATCGGGTCCGCCTTTGCCGGTCGGCGTGGCCGCCGCGTATGTATGGATAAGCTTTCGCAATTTGGATTGCAAAAGATATGGCGGGGACGGTCAGGCAAAAAAGTTTTCGCGACTCGGCGGATCGCGCTAGTATCGGTGCGAGAACGGCGCAAAAGGGGGCAATGATGCGATACCTTACCGGACTGGCGGGTTTGGCGGTTGCTGTTGCGGCGGGGTGTGCGGCCACGCCGATATTGGCGGATTCCATTGACGGCAATTGGTGCGAGCCCGGCAATGGCCGGGCGATCCGCATCGAGGGTGAAAAAGCTGTGACCCCCGGCGGACAGGCGGTGATCGGGGCCTATTCACGCCACGAATATATCTACAAGGTTCCGCCGGATGAACCGGGGGCAGGCGGGCTTGTGCAAATGCATTTGCTGAGCGAAACGAAAGTAGAAGTCACCGAGCCCGCCCAAAGCCCGGTGATCTGGAACCGCTGCGACCTGAACACCTGAGCGGCAACGGTCTTGCGCGCCGGAAGGCCGATGCTTTGCCGTCGCGTCCGTGCCGCAAGCCCTTGAGGTTCAGCCCCGGCACCTGTTAGCTAACCCGAACCCAAGTTTACGCGACCCGGAGGCGATGATGGCTGGCAGATTCTATGAGGGCTTTACCGTTGGCGAGGTGATCACCCACGCAACCCGCCGGACGATCACCGAAACCGACAATGTGCTGTTCACCACGATGACGATGAACCCCGCCGCCATCCATCTGGACGCGGATTATTGCGAGGGGACGGAGTTCGGCAAGCCGCTGGTCAATTCGATCTTCACGCTGGGCCTGATTGTCGGGCTGTCGGTCGGGGACACGACGCTGGGCACCACGGTTGGCAATCTGGGGTTTGAGGGCGTGACATTTCCAAAGCCGGTTTTTCATGGCGACACGATCCGCGCCGAAACCGAGGTTGCCGATATGCGTGTCAGCAAATCACGCCCGACCCAGGGCATCGTGACCTTTGTGCACCGGGGCTATAACCAGAAGGGTGTTCTGGTTTGCGAATGCCGCCGCATGGCGCTGATGATGCGGCAACCGGCATGAAACTGACCTCATTTCTGTTTGTTCCCGCCGACAGCGAAAAAAAGTTTGAAAAGGCGCGGGGCTGTGGCGCGGATGCGCTGATCCTTGATCTTGAGGATTCAGTGGCACCGCAGAACAAGGCGGCGGCACGGGCCAATGTCGCGGGTTGGATCAGGGCCTCGGACAGCCCCCGTGACTGGAGTTTCTGGGTTCGGGTGAACCCGTTTGACACGGGCCTGACTGCCGAGGACCTGAAGGCCGTAATCCGCCCAGGGCTTGACGGCATCATTCTGCCCAAAGCCGCGGGCGGGCAGGATGTGACCGAGCTTGCCGCGATGATTGACCCGCTTGAGGCGGCTGCCGGTATGGCGGCGGGAAGCGTGCGGATCATCGTTGTCGCCACTGAAACAGCAGCGGCCATGTTCAATCTGGCATCCTATGCGCCTGCGCATCCACGTCTTGCGGCGTTGACCTGGGGGGCCGAGGATCTGGCGGCGGTGGTTGGCGCGACAGCGAACAAAGACGGCGACGGAAACTGGACGCCGCCTTATCAGATGGCCCGCTCCCTGTGCCTGTTTGCCGCTGCAAATGCGGGCGTGGCCGCGATTGAAACTTTGTTTGCGGATTTTCGCGACCCCGAAGGGCTGGCGGCCAGTTGCCGCGCGGCGCGGCGGGATGGGTTCACAGGGCGGCTGGCGATTCATCCGGCCCAGGTCGAGGGCATCAATCGCGCCTTTGCCCCCAGCGATCAGGATCTGGCATTGGCCCGGCGGATCGTGGCCGCCTTCACCGAAAATCCGGGCCTTGGCACGATTGGCATTGACGGCAAAATGTATGATATTCCCCATCTGAAACAGGCCCGCCGGGTGCTGGACTCGGTCAGAGAATGACCCGCCGGCCACACAGCCTATGCCGATCCTAACGAAAGCCCGACCGATGAAAGATGTCACCCGCGAATTCAATCTGATCCCTTTTGAAACCATGCAGGTTGGCCAGAAGCAAAGCTTTGGCGATTATCTGGTGACCAGGGAAGAGGTGATCGAATTTGCCCAGAAATACGATCCGCAATTTTTTCATCTGGACGAGGAAGCGGCCAAGAAGTCCCTTTTCAAAGGTCTGTGCGCAAGCGGTTGGCACACCTGCGCGATGACGATGTCGATGATGGTTGCGAACATGAAACAGAAGGGCGGCTCGCTGGGCTCGCCCGGGGTTGACGCGCTGCGGTGGATGCGCCCGGTCTATCCCGGCGACCGGCTGTCGGTCGAGATGGAAATCCTGGAAACCAACCCGTCCAAAAGCCGCCCGGAAATCGGTGTCGTTGTCAGCAAGGTGACGGTGTTCAAACAGGACCGCACGCCGGTGATGGAATTCATCAGCAAAGGGATTTTCCCCAGATCGGGTGATTAGGAACTGATCGCCATTCCGGTGGGGCGGACCGCAAAACCGGCCCTCTCTGGACGAAAGGGCCGGGGGTTTCAAACCAGATTGGCCGTTGTCGGGTCAATGATCTGGGCGGTTTCGGTGATCCTGGTATAGGGAATACCGCTGAGTTCGGAATGCTTTTTGATTGCGGCTTCGTTTTCCGCCAGATAGACGCAAAAGGTCTTGTCGCTGGCAACATAGCTGTGCTGCCATTAAACCGCCTTGCCGATATTGGCCAGCGCCTGATTAGAGGCCCGCGCCGCGCCGCACATCTCGGTTGGAGAAAAGCCGCCAATGCCGGCAATGTCCCGTTCGATGATGAATCGTTTCATAGTGCTCATTGAATTTCCCTCCTTTTTGTTTGTGTAAGTCAAGATTGCACCGCCAGCGCGTGAATCCCAAACTTAAATTTCTTTAGCGGAAGAAAGGTAAGCTTTCGCAAATACGTTGAAATTTTATCAAAGGAAAGGTAATCTTTAGCAATGTCGGGCGCATCACATCTTAAATCCCTACAGGCCCTTGAAATGGCGATCCGGGCCGGGTCGCTGAAAGACGCGGCTGACCGGTTGGGAATCACCCCGGCGGCGGTCGGTCAGCGCATTCGGACATTGGAAGATTTTCTGGGCACCGACCTATTGCTGCGCGGGCGGTCCGGTCTGAAGCCGACGGCCGATCTTCAGCGCGCCATGGCCGATCTCAAGGACGCCTTTGCCGCCCTTGACCGGGTCAGCGACACGCTGGATTTCCAGCGGGTCACCGAAATCCACATCGTCGCGGACGGCGACTGGACCGAGCTTTGGCTGCAACCGCGGTTGCAGGCGTTCCGCCAGGAAAACCCGAACATCCTGTTTTGCATCAACGGCTCTGGCGATGTTGCGCTGCGGCTGGGGGCGCCTGATTGCCGGATCGAATATGGGCCCCAGGGAAAGGGCGAGGAACTGTTCCGCGACCTTCTGCTGCCGGTGATTTGTCCGCTCAGCTATTACCGGATGGATGCCGGGGAGGGAAAACTGACGCTAGAAGGCATGCCCTTGCTGCACCTTGAGGCCCAGCGTGACAACCCGGCGCATCCCGGCTGGAAGGAATGGGTTGCGGCCTATGGGTATCGCACCGAAGGGCTGGAACGTGGCGTACATTACCGGAACGTCAGGACGGCGATAGAAGCGGTCAGGCAGGATGTCGGATTTCTGATCTGCGGATTGGCGCTGGCGGAACCTGATCTTGCGAAAAAATCGGTCGTTCAGCCGTTTCCCTCCACCCATTCCTTGCTGGCACCAATGGCTTATGTGCTGACGGTCACCGCGCACGGGGCGGTCAGGCCGCAATTGCAGAGGTTCTGCGACTGGTTGCGCCACGAAGCCTTCCTGACACGCAGGGCGCTCATCTATACGTTATCATTTATGCTCAAGGGATATTTTTATGGACCCATTTCGACCGCTGGAGTTATCAAGAAAGTTCAGATTGATCTGGGCGTGGTTAAGGGAGCAAATACAGACAATACACTTATT
>JAURMY010000161.1 GCA_030830465.1 Alphaproteobacteria bacterium | reverse complement strand
GACGCTGGACATCGACAGCGGCGATTACCGCCCGTCCACCCTGCGCGATCTTTACGATTTCACCCGTTTGCAGGACCGCCTGACCAATGTCAGCTGGTTCACCCGCTGTTGCGTGGCGACCGATCTGCCGGACAATCTGGACCTGGACGTGAACACGGTCTTTGCCCTGCTGAAAGGCACCACGAAACCGGTTGCCACTTCGTTTACCCTGGCCAGCCATGTGGACCCGATCCTGCGGATGGTGGATATCGCCCTTGGCGGCAGCGGCACAGACGGCCTGTTTCGCCAGACACCATTCCTCAAGGCGCATATCAGCCCGGTCATTTCACCCATGCGGTTTGGCGAAGACGCGGTTGAAGTCACGCTGGCCTGCATGGAACACGGCCTGCCCCTGTCCTGCATCACGGCGGCGCAATCAGGTGCCACCGCCCCGGCGACGCTTGCAGGGTTTCTGGCGCAGTCTTTGGCCGAAACCCTGGGCAGCCTTATCATGGTCAACGTGTTTCAGCCCGGCTATCCCATGGTGTTTTCCAACTGGCCTTTGGTGATTGACCTGCGCACCGGTTCCTTTGTGGGCGGCGGGGGTGAAATCTCGGTGATGAACGCGGCTTCGGCACAGATTTCCAACTGGCTGGGCCTGCCTTCGGGTGTCGCCTGTTCAATGACCGACGCCAAGGCGATTGACGCACAATACGGTGTCGAAAAAGGCATTTCGGCGCTGGCCGCCGGTCTGGCGGGCGGCAATCTGATCTATGAAAGCTCAGGCATGATGGCGTCTTTGCTGGGCGCGTCCTTTGAAGCCTTCGTTCTGGATGACGAGATGCATTCGCTGATCTACCGCACCCTGCGCGGCGTCGAAGTGAACGAAGACACTTTGGGGTTTGACGCGATCCGCGACGCGGTTCTTGGCCCCGGTCACTTTCTGGGTGGTCCGCATACGATTGCGGCGATGGAGCGGGATTATTTCTATCCCAGCCTCGCGGACCGCGACGCACCTGTCACGTGGTCAGAAAACGGCCGTCCGGACGCCTGGACACGGGCCAGAGCCACGGCGAAAAACATTCTGGCAACTCACCACCCGACCTATCTGAGCGCCAATGCCGAAGCCCGCATCCGCGATGAGTTCAACATCCTGCTCGACCCCTGAACCCAAAAAGATGTCTGGCGTCATCGCCTCACGGCTTCACCAGAGACTGCTTAGATTCTCTTAAAGCGTATTGCATTAAACTTGAATCACCAAACGCTGCCTGAAATCAAAGATTTCAACGCGTTAGATGATGCAATTTGTTTCAAGTAAAACGCAATACGCTCTAAGCGACTTTTTCGACGGCTTTCATGTTTGCACAGGGTGTCTGACCCGCAACTGAACTTTCATCCAGTATGAGCCGGATTCCTTTGGGTTGATATGCCTTTTGGTGCAGATAGAGCAACCGACATTCGCGCGGACCTTTCAGATGGCGCAGCGCGGATGTCGGTTGCGGTGGTGAGGTGTTCAGCGAATGCCTTTGGTGTCTGATATTCCGAGCGCCAAATGCGGACATGGCTCAATGAAGTCGGCGGCACAGACCCGGATCACCGCACGCGCGGGGCCATGTTCCGCAGCAAGGTCTCGTTTAAAAGCGCGGCGTGATTGCAGATTTTTTTGTCGCCTTGTTCATTCACTCACCGTTCAAAGCCTTAAAAGCCGGTTGTCCCGATATCTCCGGATTTGTCACAGGCCCGGCGGGCGAAAAAATTTCTTGCCCGAAAACATCGAACCGTCTTACGATTGACCTTGGGAAAAGGAGGACTGTCATGGTCCGTAGACTTTCTGCTTTGATCTTTCTTGCCCTATTCGCGTCGCAAAGCCGCGCGGACGACTCTCTGTTCTGGAAAAATGTGGGCGATTGGGAAATTTCAATCGACACGACCCTCAGCAATGGCTGCTATGCCGTGGCCAATTGGGCCGGCGGCACCGTTCTGCGCATTGGCGAAGACCCCGGCAATGGCGGCTTCTATTTTTTGATCGGAAATACCGATTGGACCGCCCTGGAACCCTCCGGTTCCTATGACCTCAAGATTCAGTTTGACAACCGGCTCAGCTGGAACGTGTCCGCGAAGGGCCTTCAGTTTAATCCCGATGAACAGGTCTTTCTGTTTGCCCAAAGCCAGAACCGCGAATTCGTGCAGGAGTTTCGCCGCGCCAATAAGATGAAGATATCCTATCAGGGAAAGGTGATTGAAACCCTGAAACTGGTCGGCTCAAACCGCGCATTTTCAGAAATCCAAACCTGCCAGCGCTATGTGGATGCGAACGGGCTGAAAAAACAAAAAGACCCGTTTGCCGAGTAAGGGTTACCTTGCATGCGCGGGTTAATTTGGCTCCGGCGGTAGGGATCGAACCTACGACCAATTGATTAACAGTCAACTGCTCTACCGCTGAGCTACGCCGGAATGCCATGCAGCCGATCAGGCTTGCGGAGGATCGTATAGCAAGCGGGGTTTCAAGCGTCCAGTGACTAATCGCATTTTTTCCGGCTAATTTTTCCTCAGCCGAAAGGCATTGCCAACGGCGATCGGCAACTCGGTTTCCGCCAGATTTCTATCAAACAAATCAAGAAGATGGGAAAATACGTTGCGAGCGGCGGCGGGGATCAGTGCGGGCGGAATCTCAATGTATATGCGCCGGGCCAGCGCCATTGGCGTGGCGGCGCCGTCTTTCAACGCCTCAAGGATCTGTGCCTCGCGGGATTTGCGGTGGGCAATCTGGTGGGCAAGCATGCCTTCGGGATCCTCAACCGGGCCGCCGTGACCGGGGTAATAGCGCCGGTCGTTCCGCCCTTGCAGCCGGGCCAGCGATTGCATGAAGGCGGTCAGATCCCCGTCCGGCGGCGACACCAACGTCGTCGCCCAGCCCATGACGTGATCGCCGGAAAACAAACAATCCTGCCAGGCAAAACACAGGTGATTGGAAAAATGCCCCGGCGTCGCGATGGCCTGCACCTGCCATTCAGCGGTCTTCAGGACATCCCCGTCCGCCAATCGTTGATCCGGCCAAAAGGCGTGATCCACCCCTTCCCCGCCGCCCAGATCGGCGGTCAGCGACAGATTGGCCATGCGCGCGCTGCGCCCCGCGCCGCTGTCGCCAAAGGCCAGAACCGGCGCGCCGGTGACCTCGGATAGCGGCCGCGCCAAGGGCGAATGGTCCACATGGCTGTGGGTCACCAGAATATGGCGGATCCGCTTGCCGCCATCTGTTGCGGTCAGGATCGCGGCCAGATGCGCGTCATCCACCGGACCCGGATCAATCACCGCAACGTCAGTTTCGCCCAGCAAATAGGTGTTCGTGCCGGTAAATGTCATTGGCGAGGCATTGCCGGCGGTGATCCGGCGCAGGCCTTCGGCCACCCTTACGGCCTGGCCGGTTTCGGGGGTGAAATCACGGCGAAAAGGGTCTTGGCTCATCCTCGATCCTTGCGTTTCTGCGCGGTTGCGGCATACCGTGCCAGCATGGCCTTCATATCGCTTAAGTCAATCCTGCCCAAAGGCTTATATGGCCGCGCGGCGCTGATCCTGCTGGTTCCGGTGATCACCATCCAGCTGGCGGTGACGATTGTGTTCATCCAGCGCCATTTTGACGGGGTCACGCGGCAAATGTCGGTGAATATTTCGCTCGATGCACGCCTGATCCTGGACCGGTTGAATGCCGCCCCGGATCAGCAGGGCGCGGCACGGGTGATCGAGGAAACCGCAGGGCCGCTGGGCTATCGGCTGGTGCCGCTTGACCCCGGGCAACAGCTGTTTTCCAACAGGCGGGGATTGGACGATTTGACCGGGATCAACGTGATCCGCACCCTGTCGGAGTCCGTGCCGGGCCTGACAGCGGTGGATCTGAAAACCGTCGACCGCGAGGTCACCCTGGACATCAGCACCGCGCACGGCCCTTACCGGATGTCGTTCAGCCGGTCGCGGATCTCGGCCTCGGCCCCGCATCAACTGCTGGTGCTGATGATCGCGATTTCTGCATTCATCACATTGATTTCCATTCTGTTCCTGCGAAATCAGGTGCGCCCGATTGACCGGCTTGCCCGCGCGGCCGAGGCCTTTGGGCGCGGCCGCACAATCCCATATCACATTTCCGGCGCAACCGAGGTCCGCGCCGCCGGACGCGCGTTTCTGGACATGCGCGCGCGGATTGAGCGGCAGATCGAGCAACGCACCCTGATGTTATCGG
>JAURMY010000160.1 GCA_030830465.1 Alphaproteobacteria bacterium | reverse complement strand
ATCCGAGCTATGACGGTGTGGCGCAATTGCTGTCGGGCAGGGATTCCCAAGCCCGCAGCATCCACCTGTCGCCCGGAACGCTGAATGTCTTTCGCGGCAAGAACACGGCGCATCGCGTGACACCGACAAAAGGCCGCACCGCCCGGATTATTTCGGTTTTTTCCTTTTATGACCGGCCGGGTGTGACATTCACACCGGAAGAACAACTTGGATTTTACGGGCGGACCCTGTCTTGACGACTCCGTTCAAAGACAGCCGGAAACTGGCCTATCTCAACAGCGAAGGCGCCGACCGCCCTTTGGTCAGCCCGATTGGCGCGGATGTGCTGGACGCCGCACGGCGGTATCGGCTGGGGCGGTTAAAGGCGCAGATGGCGGCGCATGATCTGGCGGGATTGCTGCTCTATGACCCGATCAACATTCGCTATGCGTTTGACAGTTCAAACATGCAGGTCTGGACCGCCCATAACCCGATGCGCTATGCGCTGATCCTGGCCGACGGCCCGGCGGTGATGTTCGAATTCAAAGGCTGTGAACATCTGAACGACGGTTTGCCGGGGATTGACGAGGTGCGCCTTGCCAAGGGTTGGATGTATATGTCCCACGGTCAGGCGGCAGAACTTCAGGTCAAGGATTGGGCGGCTGAGATCGCCGATTTGATCCGCAGTCATTGCGGGGCGAACCGGCGGCTGGCGGTGGATAAACTGGACGGTCCGGGCCTGGCGGCACTGGCGGAGGAAGGGATTGTCTATGTCGAAGGGGCCGAAATCACCGAACGCGCCCGCGCCATCAAATCCGCCGAGGAAATCGCGCTGATGCGCTGGACCATCCGTGTCGCCGAGGCCGGTATGGCGCGGATCTATGACCATTCGCAGCCCGGTGTGACGGAACGGGAACTGTGGGCGCATCTGCATTTTGAAAACGCACGGTCGGGCGGGGATTGGCTGGAAACCAAGCTGCTGACGGCGGGGCCGAACACGAATCCCTGGTACAAGGAATGTTCCGACCGTCCGGTCGCGGCGGGGGAAATGATCAGCTTTGATACGGATATGGTCGGGCCATACGGCTATTGTGCGGATATTTCCCGGTCCTGGATCTGTGGCTATGGCCCGATGAACGATGTGCAGCGCCGGATTTACGGCGTGGCGCTGGACCAGATCCGCCACAACCTTGATCTGTTGCAGCCGGGGATGAGTTTTGCCGAGTTCAACGCGCGGTCGTGGCCTATCCCGGCGGCGCACCGGGACTATCGGTATTCGCTGGCCCTGCACGGGGTTGGCATGGCGGATGAATGGCCGGTTGTGCCCTTGCATGTGGACTGGTCCGAGCGTGTCACCCTGGGCGGGTTTGAGCCGGGAATGGTGATCTGCGTGGAAAGCCTGATTGCAGAGGCGGGAAGTGAAAGCGTGAAACTGGAAACCCAGGTTCTGATCACCGGGACCGGGGCAGAGCGGCTGGACAGTTTCCCGTGGGAGGAGCCGTGATCGGGCTTTAGGCGCAATCGGCAGGCAGGGTTTGCCCCGCGCTGGCACGCGAGGGCGGTGGCCGGAGGGGGCTGTCTGCCCCCTCCGGACCTCCCCCGAGAGTATTTCGGGAACAAAGATATGGGGCTGCCGGGGAAAAGAATTGACGGGAATCGTTTTCTGTACACTGATGTACAGAGATTTGAATGTGGGGGGCTGAAATGAAAGATCAGTATCGGGTTGTCGTGATTGGCGGCGGGGTTGTCGGCGCGTCGGTTTTATATCACCTGGCGAAATTCGGCTGGACGGATGTGGCGTTGGTTGAGCGTTCGGTGCTGACTGCGGGATCAAGCTGGCATGCGGCCGGGGGCATTCACGCCCTGAACGCGGACCCGACGATGGCGGCGCTTCAGGCCTATACGATTGATCTTCTGGCCAAGGTCGAAAAGGAAAGCGGCCAGAATATCGGCCTGCATATGACCGGCGGGATCACCATTGCCACCAACCCGACCCGCTGGGAATGGTTGCAATCCGCCTATCGGATTTTTCAGTCGATCGGGATTGAGGACTGTTACCTGATGACCCCCGAGGAGGTGCGGGCGAAATGTCCGATCATGGACACGACCGGTGTGATCGGTGGATTGTGGGCGGATCGTGAAGGATATCTCGACACCACCGGCACGGTACACGCCTATGCCGGGGCGGCCCGCAAGATGGGGGCCGAGGTGATTGAGCATAACAAGGTTGAAAGCCTGTCGCAGCGCCCGGACGGCAGTTGGGATGTGATCACCGAAAAGGGAAAGATTCATGCCGAGCATGTGGTGAATGCGGGCGGTTTATGGGCCAAGCAGGTCGGCCGCATGGCCGGGCTTGATCTGCCGGTCAGCCCGCTGGCGCATCATTATTTTGTGACCGAGTCGATTCCCGAAGTGGCGGCGCTGGATTTTGAAGTGCCGATGACGGTGGACCCGGAAGGCTTTACCTATATGCGGCAGGACCAGAAAGGCGTTCTGATCGGCATTTATGAGTTGAACCACCAGCATTGGAATATGGACGGGGCGCCCTGGGATTACGGCTTTGAACTGATCCAGGAAGACCCGGACAGGATCGAAAACGAACTGATCAAGGCCTATGAACGCTATCCGGTTCTGGAAAGGGTCGGGGTCAAACGCTGGGTCAACGGGGCATTTACCTTTTCACCCGATGGCAACCCTCTGGTCGGGCCCGTGCGGGGATTGCGGAATTATTGGCTGGCTTGTGGGGTGATGGCCGGGTTCCTGCAGGGTGGCGGCGTGGGCAAAACCCTGGCCGAATGGATGATCCACGGCGAGACCGAGGCCGACGCCTGGTCGATGGATATTGCGCGCTACGGCAGCTTTGCCTCGAACCGGGAATATATCCGCCAGACCACGGGGCAGTTTTACTCGCGCCGCTTCGTGATGAGCTATCCGAACGAACAACTGCCGGCGGGACGGCCCCTGAAAAAGGCGCCGGCCTACGCGGCAATGACCGAGGCCGGGGCGAAATGGGGGGTCAGCTGGGGTTTGGAAGTGCCGCTGATGTTCGGGCCGAAAGGGTTTGAGGAAACGCCGACGCTGAAACGGTCAAACGCCTTTGCCGATGTCGCGAAAGAGGTAAAGGCCGCGCGTGAAGGTGTCGGGCTTTTGGATATTTCAGGCTTTTCGCGCTATGAGATCAGCGGGGCCGGGGCCGAGGCCTGGCTGGACCGGATGATGGCGACGAAACTGCCGAAACCGGGCCGGGCGCGTCTGGCGGTGATGCTGGCGCCCAATGGCAAGTTGAAAGGCGATCTGACCCTGTTCAACTGGGGCGATGGCACCTGGTGGCTGATGGGCAGTTATTACCTGCGCGAATGGCATATGCGCTGGTTTACCGACCATCTGGATGCTGGCGTGACCCTGCGCGATATTTCCGATTCCGTCGTCGGTTTCGGTCTGGTTGGTCCGAAATCGCGCGAGGTTCTGGCCAAATTGACCCATCAGGATGTCTCAAACGCCGCCTTGCCGTTTCTGGGCTGTCAGACACTGGATGTCGGGCTGATCCGCGCGAAGGTGGGGCGCATGTCGGTTTGCGGCGAACTGGGCTATGAAATCAATTGTACCGCCGCCGAGCATATCACGTTGCGGGAAACCCTGCTGCGGGCCGGGGCGGAGCTTGGCATCCGCGAGTTCGGGTTTTATGCGATGAATGCGCTGCGGCTGGAAAAAAGCTTTGGCATCTGGAGCGCGGAGTTCCGGCAGGAATATACGCCGGGCGAAACCGGCATGGACCGGTGGATCGACTGGCAGAAACCGGGCTTTACCGGTCGCGAGGCGGCGCTGAAGGCACGCGATGAAAAAGCGGCGAAAAAGGTTCTGGTGACGCTTGAGGTGGATGCGGTTGATGCCGACAGTTCCGGCTATGAACCGGTCTGGCATCAAGACAAACGGGTCGGGTTTGTCACCTCGGGCGGCTATGGGCATCATGTGAAGAAATCGCTGGCCATGGCGTTGGTTGATCCGGCCTGTGCCGCTGAGGGCACCGAGCTTAGCATTCATGTGGTTGGGGTTGCGCGTCCGGCGCGGGTGATAGCGCCTTCGCCTTATGATCCGTCCGGTGCGGCGATGAGGGTGTAATATGGCACGCGAAGGGGGCCGGGCCGGGCGGCGGCAGCGCGATGAAACCGCAGGACCGAAACGCAAGGTTGATTACCGCAACCTGAAGAACCCGTTTTCGCCCCAGCGGGTATTTTCAGAGGACGAGGTGGAGCATCTGCACCAAACCGCTTTGCGCGTGCTGTCGGAGCTGGGTGTAAAGGTTCTGGAACCTGAGGCCCGCGCGCTGTTCAAGGCGGGCGGCGCGATTGTGGATGAGCCGTCCATGATGGTGCGGATCGGCCCGGAAATGGTCGAGGCGGCACTGGCAACCGCCCCCAAACGCATTGACCTGCATGCGATCGATCCGGCGCGGTCCGTGCATCTGGAACTGGGCATGCTGCATTTCACTACCGGTGCGGGTTGCCCCCATGCCACGGACCGGTTGCGCGGGCGCAGGCCCGGCAGTCTCAGCGATTTCCGCGAACTGGTGCAACTGATCGAAACATTTGATGCTTTGCCGACCCAAACCGCCATTGTTGAGCCTCAGGACATTCCGATCCAGTTCCGGCATTATGATTTCAAACAGGTGCAGATCGCCAATTCGACCAAGCCGCCGATTGTTTACGCGCGCGGGCATGGGCAGGTGCAGGAAGGCTTTGAAATGCTGGCGCTGGCGCACGGCCTGTCGGATCAGCAGTTTCGGGAGCAAAGCCATACGTTCACCATCATCAACACCAATTCGCCGCGTGTTCTGGATATCCCGATGGCGCAAGGGATCATTGATTTTGCCCGCTATGGCCAGCTTTCCATCATCACGCCGTTTTGCCTGATGGGGGCAATGGCCCCGATCACCGTTGCAGGGGGGCTGGTGTTGCAACATGCCGAGGCCATGATGGGCATTACCCTGTCACAGTTGACCAAACCCGGCGCGCCGGTGATGTATGGCAACTTTTCGTCCTCGGTCGATATGAAATCCGGTGCGCCCGCCTTTGGCACGCCCGAGCATGTGAAGGCGACACTGGGTTCGGGCCAGTTGGCGCGGCGGCTGGGGTTGCCGTGGCGGTCGGCTTCGGGGTCGGCCTCCAATATGGCCGACGCGCAGGGCGCCCATGAAACCGAGATGGGCACCTGGGCCGCCGTGCTGGCGGGGGCGACTTATGTGGTTCATGCCGCAGGTTGGTTGGAAGGCGGTCTGACCATCGGCTATGAAAAACTGATCACCGACATGGAAATGGTGCAAACCTTTGCCGAGCTTGCGCAAAGGACCGTGGCGGATGAGGCCGAAACCGCCTACGCAGCCCTTGCCGATGTGCAGCCCGGCGGGCATTTCTTTGCCACCCAACATACGATGGAGCGGTATGAAACCGCGTTTTATGAACCCTTGGTGGCCGATTGGTCAAATTTCGGCCAGTGGACGGAAAACGGGTCGCAATCGGCGGATCAGCGGGCCACGGCGATCTGGCAGGAACGGTTGGCGAATTTCAAACCGCCCGCCGGAGCAGACGAACGCGCGTCCCGGCTGGACGACTATATCGCGGCGAAAAAGGCGGCTGGCGGCACGATGCCGGCAGGCTGACGGACCTTAACCGCGTGGATCGGTTTCGCCCAGATCCCAGAACAATCCGGCCATGCCCCGCGCGGCATCCGCAGATACCGACAGCAGCACATGCTCATCCGGCGCATGTTGTGAACACCCGGCGTAAGAATGCGGCACCCAGATCGTCGGCAGCCCAAGGGTGCGGCTGAACACATGGTTGGGAATGAATCCGCCCAGATTGGGCAGGACATGCACCGGCTTGCCGCCGGTACGTTCCAGGCTGCCTACGGCAAACCGGACCCAGGGGCTGTTCAGGTCAAGCCGCGTGGCAGGGGCTGCGCCGTCGCGGGCGGGGGCCACTTCAACCATGGTGAATCCGTTCATATCCAGATGACGGCGCAAAGCCGGCAGGATGTCGTCTTCGT
>JAURMY010000159.1 GCA_030830465.1 Alphaproteobacteria bacterium | reverse complement strand
TGGCGCGCAATGCGTCCGGTGCCTTGTGCATACCGGCTTTTGATCCGGTTGTCGGCGGCGGCGATCACAGCTATTTTTACGCAACCGAAGACACCCGGTTTTACTATGACCGCCGGTTCGAACGCTTTGGCCGCGGCAGTCAGAAACGCCGATTTGCCGGGTTCTTTTACTGGCACCTGAAATACCTGAAGGCGGGGCAGGGCTTTCGGAATTATGAACTGACCGCCAATCCCGACAGCCGCTATGCGCGCAAGAAAAACCAGTTTGAAAGCTCAGGCTTGCTGGGCCTGCCGGATCTGCGGGCGCAATTTGCCTTTAACGCCGGTGGCTGGCTGGCTGCCCGGCTTGGCGAAAAGGCGCGGCTGAAATACGACCGGAACCGGCATATCAGGACGATATTTCACCACGACAATCTGGAAGCTGCGCTTGATGCGCTCAGCCCTGATTGGCGGCGGGTGCCGGGCCTGGGGCAGGGGTTTTGACGTGCCACAGCAGGACTTTTCACAGCGCGGCGCCCGGTCGCAAGCACGCAGAGTGCCGATGTTTTCTGGTGATTGAACCTTCATGAGCACGGTCCCAAACCAACCAGAAAGATTGCACTATCGCCCGGAAATAGACGGCCTCAGGGCGATCGCGGTCGTCAGCGTGATCCTTTATCACGCCCGGTTTGTGTTCTGGGGCCGGGACTGGTTTGCCGGCGGCTATATCGGGGTTGATGTCTTTTTCGTCATCAGCGGCTATCTGATCACCGGCATCATCCTTGCGGAATACGCCCAAAACGCCCGTTTCGGGTTTGTCCATTTTTATGAACGCCGGGCGCGCAGAATCCTGCCGATGCTGTTCTTTGTCATCAGCCTTGCGTTGACAGTTGCGTGGTTTAACTACTTCCCGCAACCGCTTGTAGATCTATCAAAAAGCGCCCTGTCGGCGGTTTTTTTCGGGGCCAATTTCTGGTTTTATTTCGACGGTTTGGTCTATGGCGGTGAAAGCGCCTTGACCAAGCCGCTTTTGCACAGTTGGAGCCTGGGTGTCGAAGAACAGTTCTATCTGGTCTTTCCGGTCCTTGTGTTGGTGACGATGCGGTTCTCGCGCCGGGTTTTTCTGGCGGCCCTGATCGTCGCGGCAATGGCGAGCCTGATATTTTCCATCGCGATCGGTGGGCGTGACCCGTCGTTGAATTTCTATTTGCCGTTCAGCCGGGTCTGGGAACTGGCGGTGGGCGCGCTGATCGCCGCATTTGCAGGGTCCTTGGGCAGGCTGTCCCTATGCCGGTATGCTTGGATTCTGTCCGCTTTCGGGCTGTTTCTGGTGATTGCCTCGATCCTGATGTTTGATGCGAAATCCAATCATCCGGGCCTGATCACAATCCTGCCCGTAGCGGGCGTTGCGCTGATCATCGTTTTTGCCTCAAATGCCGACCTGATCGGGCGGTTTCTGGCCAGCCGGCCCTTGGTCTGGATGGGGTTGATCAGCTATTCGGCCTATCTGTGGCACTATCCGATTTTTGCCATGAACGGTGGCGGCGATGCGCTGACCGGGCCGGAAAAACTTAAGCTGATCGCGATCACGCTGGTCCTGTCTGTGCTGACCTTCTGGGGGATCGAGCGGCCTTTTCGCAGCCGGGCCCGGATGTCAGCGCCGGTGTTCTGGGGGGTTATTTCTGCGGCATTTCTGGCGCTTGTGACCACCACCGGTTTCATCATTCTGCGCGACGGTTCAAAAGGCCGGTTCACCGCATCGGAACTGTCCTTCGTCAACAGCTATGATACCGCCGAATTCAGGCGGCTTGACCATCCGCTGGGCCTGATGGGCAGGCAACTGCGCACGGGTCAGGACAGCATAAACTGCAATATGCGCGACCCCGACCAGGCCTGCCGGTTTGGTGCCGAAAAGATCGTGTTTCTGGGCGACAGTTTTCTGGGCCAGTATGAACGAACGCTGATTGACGGCCTGCAAACGGCGAATCTTGGGTTCATTTCTTTCAATTATGAACAATGTCCCTTTGTTTCCGATCAGATCTGGTTTGGAAACGCGGCCGAATGCCCGCTGGTGAACGAACGCCGCCGCCGGATCATCGAAGGTTTTACCGACCGCAAGATTTTCGTCCTCAGCGCCAATATCAGCCAGTTTTCGAAACCCAAACGGCGCACCGATGCCCCGCTGGCCGATGGCCGCCGGAACCGCTCGGACGGCCAAAGCCTGCCCGCTGACACCGCCTGGAACGCCTATTTCGAGAACATCAATTGGCTGACCCGTCTTGGCCACAAGGTGGTGCTGGTCCGGTCCGTGCCTTCAACCTTTATCAATGCCCAAAGGTGGCTGGCGTTTAACCATGAATACATAGCCGACAGGTCGTTTCCGGACGTCTATAACCGGACGAGACCTTCCGAAGTCATTGCGGCGGATAACGGCCAATATCCCGCATTTTCCGGCGAAGCGGTTCTCGTCATCGATCCCGCCAACGCGCTGTGTGATCTGGCGAAAGACCGGTGCCTTGATGTGAAACAGGGTTTGGGTCCGCTCTATAGCGGCGGACATCTGAGCCATGAAGGCGCAAGCCTGGTCTCCGACCTGATCCGCAAAGGGTTGATTTCAAAGGGCTGGGTGACGCTGCCGTGATAGGGGCGGATCACACCTGAAGGGGTTGATCCTGTTAACGCTTGGGAAGTGGCGGAGAGACAGGGACTGGACGAATAATTTTCGAAATTCATATAAATCAATAACTTAAAGTGCAAAAAAACTTCATTTGGTTCCCATTTGGTTCCCCGTTTTGGTTCCCATTTCCCTCCAATTCAACTCTCCGCTTACCCCTCCATCGACATCCGTTGCGCCCGCTTGAAGAAATGCTTAGTTGCCAAATCTCTGGCCGCAGTATCTTTCATGACAATCGACTGCATTTCTCGGTCGGTCTGGAACATCCGTATCATCCCCTGCAAGAACGCTTGCGAGAACGCGGTATAGACAACATCGGCAGGGTTGTTCCGCATCATTTCCTTCATATCGTCATCCATGATTTCACGGTTAACTCGTTCAAACCGCAAGAAATCTTCCCGCGAAAACGTGGTTCCATGGCGCTCGTTGAAGGACTCGATGATCTCCGAAAGGGACTTCTCTTCCTCTTCCGTGTAAGTGTTGGCACCAAACTCGGTGATGGGGCTTAGGGTAGCGGTTTCACCAGCTTGTAGGGATGCACTGCCTTCTTCCCCTTTGTTCAGCTTGAACGCATCAAGGGTAAGCATGTCATCGGTGATGTTGATAT
>JAURMY010000158.1 GCA_030830465.1 Alphaproteobacteria bacterium | reverse complement strand
GCACCACGCCGTCAAACAAAGGCTTTATCCCCAGAACGGTGCCGCTGGGCGCGAAATTGCGCTCTATAGAGCGTTCAACCGGGCGGCCTGAACCTTCGCGCAAGCGCACAAGCCCCAGCATTTTCAGCGGACGGGTTACATCGCCAGCACCCGGCAGTGACAGGCCGAACTGTGCGCGTCCCTGTTCATCGGTGTGAAAATCAATCTGGGTATAGTCGATCTGGGTGGAAAAGGCTTCGTCCTGCCGCCCGAACTGATAACCGGGATAGCCGTCAAGCCCATCTGCCAGCATCACCCGGGTTTCCGCCTCAATCGCCAGATCCGCACCCGGCGCGCCATAAAGATATTTCGCCTCGACCGACACTTCTGGCACATCGGTGATATGCAAAGGCTGGTCGTTCATCGACAGGGCAAAGTCGATCCGTTCCGGGATCAGGTCCTCAACCAGAAACTTCTGGCTGGCCAGGGCGGCCGCATCCACATTCGCGTGGATGCGGATGTTCCAGGTGCCGCGCTGCGCTGATTGCGGCAGGTGCACCGCGAAAACCCGGCCGCCCGCGCCCTGATCGTCCAGAAGTTCGCGGCTGAATTCAATGCCGTCGGGCCGGGTGATGATTGCGGTCAGCGGCAAATCGGTGATGGCCTCGGCCCGCGTGTCGCGCGCAAGCGCCGTGGCAAAAACTGTTTCCCCCACACGGTAAGCGCCGCGATCCGTCGTCAGGAACACATCAATCGGCGGCGGCGAAGGCAGCCCGGCAACGCCCCGATCCGACAGATCAAAGGCTGCATCTTTCAACGACATAAAGGCAAAATCCCCGTCGCCTTCCGCAACCGTCAGCATCGCCGGCGTTGCCCCGCCCGAGCCACGCAACAGCCCCGGTGCGATCACCGCATAGCCTTCGGAATCCGTGACCGCCTCGCCCAGAACGGTGTTGTTGACAGCCAGAACCTGAACCGTGACACCCACCTTGGCGGCGGTGGTGCTGAGCGAACGCACAAATACATGCAGCCCGTCGCTGCCGTCCATCGTCGCCAGCCCAAGATCGGTGACAATGAACCACTGGGCCGCGCTGCTGTCATAGACATCTGACCCCGGCACACGGGCACGCAGCACATAAACGCCGGGTTCGAATTTCGCGATGGCATCGCCGATCGGCAGGGCGGTGGTCACGTCCTGATTGACCTCCATGCCGACGATCCCCTTGCCCGACCACACCTCTTGCCCGACCTCGTTGGCCAGATCGTTTTCATCCCAGTAGGACACCGGGCGGTTGAAATAGCCCTGTTGCACGGCACGCACCAGATTGCGGTCACCGACCCGCAGGATCTTCAGATCCACCTCGGACAGGTTGGTGGTGATAATCGGGATATTCGCCCCTTCACCCCGCGGCAAAACATAGGCCTTGCTGACGAACCGTGCCGATGGGTCGCGGTCGCGGATGTAAATATCCAGATCGACCGATTTGACCAGCTTTTCGCCGCTTTCCGCCGGCAGGCCCTCGCGGAAGGTCAGGCGGGCGCGCTGCCCGTGGGTCAAACCGTCCACGCATAACTGGCTGCCGGATGCCTCAACCGCGGTGCCGCCTTCCGGCAGACGCACATAATCCGCGTAATCCACCCCGGCGGGCACCAATGGCTCGGAAAATGTGGCACAGACACGGGGCGAAGCGGCGTTGTTGTCAACCTGATGCTCGGTGATACGAAAGCCGTAAAGACCGATCGCGCGGTCCAATGCGTCTTCTGTGTCCAGACGTGGCGCGATGGATTGCGCCAGCCGTAGTACCGGGATCATCGTGCGCCCATAGCCGCGCGCCTCAATCGCCCGCGCCAGAACGTTCAGCGCTGTCACCCGGATCGCAGGATTGAGCCCGCGCATATAGCCGTTGATCGCCGCCGAAGTGGCTATCTGCTGCAAATTGCGTTTTTCGTTTGAATCATTGCTGTTCACCTCAAGCGCCAGACTGGCCATTTCAACCCAGCCGTCGGCGGCATCGGTCAGGTTCAGCGCAGCCCCCATGAACTTCATCGCGTTCAAGCTATTGCCGGACGCCCGCGCGTTCCGCGACGCCTCGGTCAATTGCGCGGCTGTCCACTGGTTAGAAATATAGTCCCCCGCCAGACGGTCCGCCTGAACCCGCGCATCATTCAGAAATGCAGACGGCAGGAACGACAGGCTTTGCAAAAGGGATGTCTGTTGTTTCAGAACCTTCGTGCCGGTGGCAAAGACCTGTGCCGAGGTCGCGCCGTCAAACGGCTTCATTTCGGCAATGTCAGACTTTGGAAAACAGGCATTTGACTTGAAATTGAAGGTAAACGCCTTGCAGGTCGCGTTCGACAGGCAGATCTGTTTGCAGGACTGGAACGACGTTTCAAACACCGGCTGCAAATCCGCGCCGTAAAAATCCATATTCTGCGTGATCGCGATTCGCCGCTCCGCCACGATGTTTTCCTGCGCGCTCAGCCGCCCTGAACCCAGTCCGGAAAGCATAAGGGCAAAGACCAGAACGGAAAAACGCGAAACCAGCGATCTGAACGACATGACACGACTCCGGCAATGAAAAATCCTTAAGCAACTGTCGCACGTTCGCCCCTTGCGGCGCAACTTTTTCGCAAATCTTCGGGCCTGTTAAAGTCCGGCTAAGGAATTGGTCCCATTGTCACCGGAAACAGACCTTTTGCCGGAGATGAAAATGCGTGGATTGGTGTTTACCGAATTCCTGGACTTTGTGGAAACCGTCGCGGGGCCGGAAATGGTGGAAACCATGCTTGAGTCCTGCGATCTGGAAAGCGGCGGCGCCTATACCTCGGTCGGCACCTATGACCACGGGGAAATCCTGAAAATGCTGACTTTTCTGAACAAGGCCACGGGGCAGGACGTGTCGGACATGGTCATGGCTTTTGGCAAGAACCTGTTTGGCCAGCTTATTCAGCACCATCCCAATATCATCCGCAGCGAAACCGCCTTGCTGGATTTTCTGGAAGGGATTGAAACCCATATTCACCGCGAAGTGCGCAAGCTCTATCCCAATGCCGAACTGCCGTATTTTGAAACCGAACGCCCCAGCAACGACAAGCTGGTCTTGATCTACCAGTCCAGCCGGCCCTTTGCCGATCTGGCCCATGGCATGATCTCGGGCGCGGTGGAATATTTCAAAAACAAGGTCGAAATTTCACGTCAGGCGCTGCAAGTGCCCGGCGGCTTTGGCGCGCGGTTCGATCTGGCCGTTGTGCGATGAAGGCAGACATTCTTGAAAAACGTCTGGCGCGGGAAAAGCGCGCCCGGCAGGAGGCCGAACGCCTGCTGGAAATCAAGGCCGCTGAGTTGTTTGAGGCCAACCGCGAGCTGGCAAAATACGCCGATGACCTGACCGACGAAATCGAAACCACCCAGAAACAGGTGATCGAAGCCCGCGACAAGGCGGACAGTCTGGAAAGCCAGACCAGCAAGATCAGGGCCGATCTGGATGACGCCAACCGGGCGGTTTTTCGCGCCGAGCGTCGCCTGTGGAACGGCATCGAAGCGATCCGCGACGGTTTCGCCTTGTTTGACGCACAGGATCGCCTTGTCGCTGCAAATTCTGCCTATACCAGCTTTCTGGCCTTCATGGGGGACGAGATCACGCCGGGCGTTTCCTATGAACGGATCATCACGGCGATGTCGCAATCCGGTCTGGTTGAACTGGGCACCCAAACCGCCGAATCCTGGTGCAATGCAACGCTCAAAGCCCATGCCGAACGCAACCTCGACCTGACCGAAATCCGGTTGAAAGGCGATCACTGGCTGCAAGCCTCGGAGCGTCGCACCGATGAAGGGGACTCGGTTTCACTGGTGTTCGACATCACCGCCGGCAAAAGGCGCGAACAGGAACTGCGCGAGGCGCGCAAGCTTGCAGAGGCCGCGAACCGGGCGAAATCGGCCTTTCTGGCCAATATGAGCCATGAAATCCGAACGCCGATGAACGGGGTTGTCGGCATGGCCGATCTTCTGTGCGAAACGGCGCTTGACAGCGAACAAAGGCAATTTGCCGAAACGATCCGAACCTCGGGCGAAGCATTGCTGGTGATCATCAACGACGTGCTGGACTATTCCAAGATTGAGGCCGGCAAACTGGATTTGTATCCTGAACCGTTCAATCTGGAAAAATGCGTCCACGACGTTGCCAGAATGCTGCAACCTCGGGCGCGCGAAAAGGGTCTGGAACTGCTGGTTGATTTTGACATGTTCCTGCCGGCCGATTACGTCGGCGATCTGGGCCGCCTTCGGCAGGTCCTGACAAATCTGGTCGGCAACGCTCTGAAGTTTACCGAAACCGGGTTCGTTCTGGTCCGCGTGGTCGGTCTGGAAACCGAAGCAGGCCGCCAGGAAATCCACATCGCGGTGGAAGACAGCGGGATCGGCATCGAAGCGGAAAAACTCGTCCATATATTCGGCGAATTCAATCAGGTCGACGACAAAGCCAACCGAAAATACGAAGGCACCGGTTTGGGACTGGCAATCAGCCAGCGCCTGATTGCCATGATGGGCGGCGAAATCTGGGTTGAATCCGAGGCGGGAAAGGGCTCCTGTTTCGGCTTCAAGGTTCAACTGCCGGTTTGCGGTCCCGCGACGGTTGCCGCGCCTGAAACACATCTGGCCTTCAAACGGGCGCTGATTGTGGATGATCTGACGGTCAATCTGGTCATTCTGGAACGCCAGCTTGGCTTTCTTGGCCTCCCCGCAAAAACCTGCACCTCGTCGGCGCAGGCGCTGGCCCTGCTGGAGACGGACAAAACCGGATTTGACGTCATCATCACCGATCACCAGATGCCGGAAAACGACGGGATCTGGCTGGCAAAAGAAATCCGGCGTCTGGGACTGAATATTCCGGTTGTTTTGCTGACGTCAAAGAACGCCGTTACAAGGCCATTACTGGAAAGCGGAGTTTTGTCCGCCTGCCTGACCAAACCCATTTTGCGCAACGAACTGCGCGCGGCACTTTCCGGCCCGATGCATCACATAGCCGAAAACGACATGGCTTTTGATCCTGCCTTGCCCGAAAACCTGCCCCGGCACCGCCCAAAACTGCGTTTGCTGGCAGCGGAAGACAACCGCACAAACCAGCTTGTGTTGCGAAAGATGGTTCAGGCCCTGAATGTTGAGATCGACTTTGCCAATAACGGGATCGAAGCGGTAAGAAAATTCAAATCCCAGCCATATGACGTCGTCTTTATGGATATTTCAATGCCCGAGATGGATGGCGTTGAGGCAACAGCCCATATCCGGGAATATGAATCGAAAACCGGCCAAGACAGGACGCCCATCGTTGCCCTGACGGCACATGCCATGGCCGGAGACGGCCAGTCCTTTCTTGCCGCGGGACTGGACCACTATCTGACAAAACCTCTGAAAAAGCAGGTGATCGCGGCCAAACTGGACGAGATCCTCCGCACCGGATCAAACGCGGTTACAATCCCGGCACCCACGATGTCTCCTGACAGGTCTGGATCTGCCCTGCTCCCCCCAGGTTGACAATCATCCTGGGGAAATTCCTCGCAATCCGGGTTGCGACGCGGCCAAAGACCACAACGTTCAGGCGCTTGCGCCCACGGAAATCAAGAATTGAAGCCGGTTGCCGTCTGATCGGCGGCTGTATTGAATATCCTGAACAAGATCCCGGATCAGTCCCCAGCCAAATCCACCCTCGGGCAAAGCGTCGCGCGCAACCTGCAGCGACCCCCCGTGGCGGAACAGAATTTTCAGGTCAGGCAAGGCCTTGCCGTCATCTTCGACGACGCAGGTGATGAACCTGTCGGTAATCCGAAAATCCCCGCGGACATGACCGGGTGGCCCGGGGGCATAGGCGTGTTCGACAATGTTGTTGAACACCTCGGCAAGCGCCAGTTCCGCACG
>JAURMY010000157.1 GCA_030830465.1 Alphaproteobacteria bacterium | reverse complement strand
CGAGGCCTGTGAGCCGTCGATCAGCACCGGCACACCCTTTGCCCGGGCGCCGGCGCAGATGGATTTTACATCAACAACGGTGCCTAACACATTGGACATATGAGTGATTGCGATCAATCTGGTTCGCGGAGAAATCGCGTTCAGCACCGCCTGCGGGTCCAGATCGCCGTTCACATCCGTCTCAACCCATTTCAGCACAACGCCCTGGCGTTCGCGCAAGAAATGCCAGGGCACGATATTGGCGTGATGCTCCATCACCGACAAAATAATTTCGTCGCCGGGTTCAAAGCGGGGCGCGGCCCAGGCGTAGGACACAAGATTGATCCCCGCCGTCGCACCCGTGTTGAACAGGATTTCATCCTCATGCGCGGCGTTCAGAAAGGCGCGAACCTTGCCCCGCACCGCCTCATATTTGTCGGTCGACAGGTTTGACAGGAAATGCAGGCCGCGATGCACATTGGCATAATCCTCGGCATAGCCCTTTGTGATCGCGTCAATCACCACCTGCGGCTTTTGCGCGGAGGCGCCATTGTCCAGGTAAACCAAGGGCTTGCCATGGACCTTGCGCGATAGAATGGGAAAATCGGCCCGGATTTTTTCAACGTCATACATATCTGTGGCCCCCCTCGAGCCAAGCCCAGAATGGCCCAAATCAACAGCAGCACAAAGGCCGCCAGAAAGGTCGTGCCGATAAAGATCGCCAGAACGGCCATCAGGGATTGAAACCTGTGCACCGCCGCGATGAAATTCACGGTCAGCCACAGGGAATAAAACGCAATCGCAATCGTTACGATGGTTTCCACCGCTGGTATCAGCAGGATCAGGGGCACCTCGATCACCTGCAATCCCAGGATCACCGATTGCAGCCAGACCAACGCCTGAAACACGTCGTCAAAGCTGCCGGTACCGCCAAAATACCCGCCGACCATATAGACCCCGAGGATCAGCACGAACTGCAGCGCAATCTGAATGACCGCGAACAGGAACGGATGGCCCAAAGCCTCGGAAAAGGTTTCGCTGTTCCCGCCCATCAGGAAAAACGGCGCAATGGCCACCACAACGCTGAGACAACACAGCATCACCAGCGCTTCGACCAGAACCATGCGGTTCAGGGGCGGCGACAGCGCCATTCTGGCCGCTGATTTCGGATCAGTCAGCGTCAGCCTTGCCAGGGCAAGGGGTTGGTCCAACATACATTTTCGCCTTCAGATCATTCCTCTGGCGCGAAAGTACATGGTGGCGATCAGGCCGACAAGGGCAACCACTGACAATGACATGAAAATGGGCGAAGTCTGGCGAAAACCATGGGCTTTGGACACGCCCGCCGCGATAAACCAGACGGTCGGAAGCAGGCCCAGCCAATAGGGCGGCTTGGCAATCCAGTCCGCCCCGAAGATCGGGTAATAGACCGACAATTGCGCGAAACTGACCGACAGGATCGCGGCCAGAACCGCGAAGGGTGCCGCGACAAATGTACCCCAGAACACCGCGATGCGGGTGTTTTGCCAGGTGCCGCGACCGCCGAATATCCGGCAGATCGCCCCCATCACCATGGCCAAAAGGTAAAAGGCCGCGGTCCTTATCACCAGCGATCCCAAAAACAGGGCACCAATCTTGACCGAAATCAGGCTGACACCGGCGGAATGCGGCACGATCACCGCTTTCATCGTCCAGGACAGGAAAAACGCCAGATCCGAAATCAACAGCAATTTCAGCAGATCGGCCTCGCTTGGCTTTGAGACGATCAGTTTGCGGGTCGATTGGCCCATATGGAACCAGGCGAACAAGACCTTGTGGCACATCGAATCTTTGCTGATCCAACCCCTGCGACGGGCGCGGAATTCCCCTCGCCCGACGGTTTTGAATGCTCTGTAATTGATCGCAGTCATGGTTTTCGCCGTATCGTTTCTGCCCCACACAGCGTTTTATCCCGCTGAATTAAGGGGATTTTATGACGAATACCTGCGAAATTTGCGGCAAATGCGCTGAATTACGTTTCCACAATCCAAAGCCCATAGGCCCAAAGCGCCAGAAACCACAGGCCGACCGCCCCGCTTGCACCCGCCAGCAACAGGCCGTCCGGCGCCAGATTTCGAATGATTTCAATAAGGATCACAAAGGGTTGCAAGGCCAAAAGCGGCCAGAATAATGCCAGCCTTGCCCCCTGCCCGTTGCCCTTGCCGCCCGCCAGTCGGGCGATGGCATGGCCGATGAGGGCCAAAATGTAAAACAGCAGCGGCGCGAATATCAGCCCGGCAACCAGGGCGCTGGCAAAGAACGCCTCAACTGGGGCGTCGGCTGTGGGGTGATACTGCGCCACTTGTCCCGGCAGGCGGGCGATAAACGCGATCGCACAGGCCGCCATCAGATAGACCAGCAGGCTGCGGTCGGGCACCGGCCTGCTGTGCAGGCGCCGGATCACCCGTCCCGGGGCGACATAGGTTTGGGCAATGTCGCGCCACAGGGACATCAGGCGCGGTGCCGTTCGACCCAGGCTTCCAGCCGGTTGCGGATATCGCTGCGAATGGCCTCGTCCTCAATCTCGTCCAGCGCTTCGGCCAGAAAGGACAGAACCAGCATATCGGTCGCAATCGTTCGCGGAATACCCCGCGACATCAGGTAAAACAGCGCGTTCTCGTCAATCGCCCCGACGGTCGAGCCGTGCGAACAGGCCACATCATCGGCATAAATTTCAAGCTCGGGCTTGGCCAGAAACTGGCTGTCGTCGTCCAGCAAAAGCCCTTGGG
>JAURMY010000156.1 GCA_030830465.1 Alphaproteobacteria bacterium | reverse complement strand
TATAGGGGATCGCCGAGGTGATCAGAATACGTGCCATAACGTGCCTCTAGTGACTGGTCGCCGTCCTTTAACCCAAGGGAGCGTCAAGGGCTAGGGGTATCGGACGCGCCGGGGTCTGATCCGTTGACCGAGCGCCGCCGCAAGAGCTTTCCCATCACAAAGGTGGTGCGCGGCATATAGGCATAGCGGGTCTTGCGTTCCGCCGTCGGGCGCGACCGCATGCGGATCACGCTAAAGACGATCAGCACCGCATGTACAAGGGCGATGAAATAAAACAGGGCGGGCGGGCCAAAGCTCTGGATCAGCCAAGAGGCAAAGAACGGGCTGGCGGTCGCGCCGACCGCGTAAAGGAACATGTAGCTGGCGTTCAGTTCCACGGCCTGTTCCGGCTGGGCGAAGTCGTTGCCATGTGCGGTGGAAACGGAATAAATCGGGATGCCGGTCATCCCGAACAGGAAAATCGCCGTCAGGACCGCGTTGACCATGCCGACACCCATCAATGTCATCGCGGCACTGCTGAGCATCGCACCGATGGACAGAATGATCAGCACCCAGCGTCGGTCCACTTTATCCGCGAAATATCCGATCGGGATTTGCGCCGCCGCCCCGCCCAGCACATAAACCGACAGGAACAGGCCGATCTGGCTGACGGTCAGGCCTATTTCCGTGGCATAGACCGGGCCGATCATCCTAAAACTGGCGCCGTTCAGCCCGGCCACGATCACCCCTGCCGCGGCCAGCGGCGACAGGCGCACCGCCATCATCGGGCGCAGGCGCGGCGCTGCGGTGATCTCGGGTTGGGTGGCTTTGGTCAGGGTCAGGGGCAGAAGCGACGCACAGCACAGGATCGCCAGCAGGTTATAGGACATATAGGCCGCCGGGGTCAGGATCGAGATCATCATCTGCGCCATCAGGGACCCGCCCAGATCGACAACCCTGTAGGCCCCCATCACGCGGCCCCGGTTGGTGTTGGTCAGTTTGGCCTGCATCCAGGCCTCGATCACGGTATAACACCCCGCCACGCAAAGCCCTGTCATCATCCGCATCAAGGCCCAGGCGCGCGGATCAATCAGCATCATATGCGAAAGAATGCCGATGGCCCCAAGCGAGGTGAAGGCGGCAAAAGCACGCGAATGGCCGACAGTGCCCATCAAGCGCGGCGCCAGCCAGCAGCCGATGAAAAAGCCAAAGAAATGGGCCGACCCCAAGACACCGACATCGGTTGTGGTGAAACCCGCCTGAATGCCAGAAAGCGCGTCCAGTGGCACCACCCCGCCCGAACTGAGTTGCAGCAGTATGGCAGACAGGAAAAGCGCGACAAAGGATATCAGGATACGCATGGAACCGGCAGGTGGTTTGTTTCAGCCAAGACTGCGCCAAACACCGGCCAAGGCCAACTGGTTTTTCGCAGGCTTTGTGCGATTTTCAAAGCAACGCAATTTTGTCGCAGCCTGGCCCCGTGCTATTTCCGCAAGGCCGGCAATCCGACCCCGGTGCTTTCAAACCCGCCGTCCGAGGCGATCACCTGACCGGTGACATAGCTGGCCTTGTCGGAACACAGGAAACAGATCACCTCGGCAATTTCCTGCTCGGAACCATAGCGGTTAAGCGGAATGGCGTCGTGATAGGCGTCTATGATGTCTTGGGTATGGACCGCCATCGCCAGTTTGGTACGCACCGGCCCCGGACAGACACAGTTGGCCCGGACACCGTATTCCCCCAGTTCGGCGGCCTGTTGCTTGGTCCGATGGATCACCGCCGCTTTGGATGTGCCGTAAGCGACCCGCAAGGTCGACGCCCGAAGTCCCGAGATCGACGCAATGTTCACGATCGCGCCGCGGCTTTGCTTCAACAGGGGAATGGTCGCCTGCGAGACCAGAAAGACGCCGTCCAGATTGGTTGCCATGACCCGGCGCCAGCGTTCAAAACCGGTTTCTTCAAGCGGTCCGAAATCGGCGACCCCGGCATTGTTGACCACGGCATTCAGGCCGCCAAATGCCGATGAAACGGCGGCCGTCATGGCCGCCACCTGATCCGGGACCGAGACATCAAAGACAAAGGGTTTCGCATGAACCAACCCGGCACTGGCCAGTGCCAGTTCATCGCCGTCGCGGTCCACCATCGCCACTTGCCAGCCCTCGGCCAGAAACAGTTTTGTGGTCGCAAGGCCGATGCCCCGCGCGGCCCCGGTGACCAAAGCGGTCTTTCGCGTCATGGGTTATCTTTCTGATATATCAACGGGATTTCCCGTCCAGCGTCTGGATGGGCGCGTAAAGTTCGGGCCGGCGATCGCGATAGACACCCCAATAGGCACGGCGCTGGGCGACTTCATCCAGATCAAATGTATGGGTCAGAACGCATTCTGTTTTCCGGTCGGCTTCGGCCACTTTCTCGCCACTCCAGTCGGCAATGAAGCTGGACCCATAAAACGTCAGATCGGTGCCGTTGCGACCCGGTTCGGTTCCGATCCGGTTTGATGCGACATAGGGCACCAGATTGGCCCCGGCATGGCCCTGCTGGACCCGCTGCCAATGGGCGGCGCTGTCCCAGCGTTTGTCCAAAAGCTCGCTGCCGATGGCGGTGGGGTAAAACAGCATCTCGGCCCCTTGAAGGGCCATGGCGCGGGCGCTTTCGGGAAACCACTGGTCCCAGCAGATCCCGACGCCGACCCGGCCAAAGGCCGTGTCCCAAACCTTGAAACCTGTGTCACCCGGTGAAAAATAGAACTTTTCCTGATAGCCCGCGCCATGCGGGATATGTGATTTGCGATAGACGCCCAGATTTCGCCCATCCGCGTCAATGATCGCGACCGAGTTGAACCGTGCATTTCCGGCCAGTTCGTAAAACGACACAGGCAAGACCACACCCAGTTCCCGCGCCACGCCCTTGAAATGCTCAATCGTCGGGTGGCCCTCTACCGGATGCGCGCGGGCGTAAAATTCCGGCAATTCGTCCTGACAGAAATAATAGCCCTCAAACAACTCCTGCAACAGGATCACATTCGCGCCTTTGGCCGCCGCCGCGCGGATCAGCTTTTCGCCGCGGTCGACATTTTCCTGCACCACATCGGTACAGGCCATCTGGGTGGCGGCAATGGTGACGTTCCGCATGATTTATCCTTTCACGGCTTTCGGCTGGTGCTGGGTGATGCAATGCACACCGCCACCGCCGGCAAAAATGTCCACGGCCCGCACCATCGTGACCTCGCGGTCGTTGAACAGGCGGCGAAAAGCGGCTTGGGTGACCTCATCCTGCGGGTCGTCAAACCCGCACAGAACCACACCGCCATTGACGAATGAGAAGTTGATATAGGAATAGGCCCGCGCGATGCCGTCCGCAAAGCCGCTTTTGGGTGCGTCCAGCACGATCACCTCCAGCTGGCGCCCCTTGGCGTCGGTTTCCGAACGCAAAATGCGTGCGATTTCGCGGGCGGTTTCGTAATCGGGATGGGTGGGGTCCGGCTGGCCATGCACGACAACAACGCCGGGTTTCACAAAAGCCGCCAGCGTGTCCACATGCCCGTCGGTGCCCATTTCATCGGTATCGGCCAGCAGCCCGCGCGGCAACCAGATCGCCTTGGTCGTGCCC
>JAURMY010000155.1 GCA_030830465.1 Alphaproteobacteria bacterium | reverse complement strand
GCCGCCACGGCCTATTTGGCAACCGGCAGGGACATTGGCCGCCTGCAAGCCGCCGATTTCCCGCTGCCCGCATTCGGGGCGACACTGGAAAGCTTGCGCGACGAGCTGATCCACGGGCGCGGTTTTGCGCTGGTCAAAGGCCTGCCGGTGCAAACCCTGTCCCGCGCCGAGGCGGCTTGTATCTTTTGCGGCATCGGCGCGCATTTGGGCAACGCCCGCAGCCAGAACGCCAAGGGCCATATTCTGGGCCATGTGACGGATATCGGGGCCGATCCGAAAGACCCGAACACGCGGATTTACCAGACCCATGAGCGTCAGACATTTCACACCGACGGGTGTGACGTGGTCGGCCTCTTATGTCTGAACGAGGCGAAAGAAGGCGGCGACAGCCTGCTTGTTTCGGCCGAAACCATTTTCAACGAATTGCGTCACAGCCACCCTGATCTGCTTGCACTGCTCATGGGCCGGATCGCCACCGACCGCCGCGGCGAGGTGCCGGAAGGCGCCGATCCCTGGTTCGAAATCCCCGTCCTCAGTTGGCATCTGGGCAAGATCACGGTGCAATATCAACGCCAGTATATCGACAGCGCGCAAAGGTTTGCCGCCGCACCACGTCTGACGGCGGATCATGTCAAGGCATTGGATTTGTTTGACACTTTGGCCAATGATCCGCGGCTGAACTTCAAGATGCGGCTGGCACCGGGCGACATGCAGTTTGTATATAATCACGCCCTGCTGCATGACCGGACCGGATTTGTCGATCACGCTGACCCCAAGCGGCGGCGTCACTTGTTGCGCCTTTGGCTTTCCGTGCCCGGGGACCGCGCCCTGCCACCCAGCTTCAGTCAGCGCTATGGCGCGATGGTGCCGGGCGACCGCGGCGGGATCGTTGTGGCGGGCACGCAGTTGCACGCGCCGCTTGATCCGGCGTGAACCTGCATTTTGCCCGGCATTAATGGTCCGAAAACGACCACCGGGTCGCGCATTGCAGCGACCGGAAGGACAAGGCCTGTTCCAATCGCGTGAATTTTGACGCCAAAGGCCAGACCATGACCCAGCCAAACCAGACCGCAGCGCAAGGATTTGGCGCGTCTGCGGTTATGTCGAACCTGATCTGTATGGCCTCGATGGTGATCTGGGCGACCGGATTTCCCGCCGCCGGACTGTTGTTGGAAACCTGGGATCCACTGATGCTGATTGCCGCCCGTATGGCGCTGGCGCTGATTTTTCTGTTTCCGATCTGGGTTGTTGTGGACGGCTTTCAGGCGGTGCGGAGCGCCAACTGGCCACGCGGGCTGATGGTGGGCGGCATCGGTTTTGGCGGCGGGGCCTATATGCTGTTATACGGTCAGTCGGTGTCGGACGCGGTGACGGTCACGGTGGTCAGCGCCGGGATGCCGGCGGTGGCCGCGGTTCTGGAAGTGGCGCTTGACGGTCGCCGCCTGCGGGTGCCTTTCGTGCTGGGGGTGCTTCTGGCCTTTGCCGGCGGTGTTGTCGCCGCGACTGGCAGCGTTGGCGGCGGCGACAGTGCCAAAGGCGCCTTCTTCGCCTTTTTGTCGATTGTGGTTTTCGCCTGGGCCTCACGGGCGACCGTGCGGGATTTTCCGTCGCTGTCAGCGCTGGGCCAGACGACGATCACCCTGACCGGGGCCGCGATGTTTTCCGGCCTCGCCCTGGCGGTTTTTCTTGTTCTTGGTGGGGTCAGCCCGCTAGCCGCACCGGTTGACGGGGCGCAGATCATGTATCTGCTGATCTACAGCCTGGCCTCGATGGCCGTGGCCCAACTGTTGTGGATCATGGGGGTCGGGCGACTGGGCATTGCGGTTTCCGCGATCCACCTGAACGCCGCACCGTTTTACGTCATGCTGATGGTGGTGGCGCTGGGCGGCAATTGGAGCTGGCTTCAGGTCCTCAGCGCCCTTCTGGTTGCGGCCGGTGTTTTGGTCGCCCAACTGCGTCGCCGCACGCCGGTGGCGGCCCCGGTGCCGTTGATCGGGGATTAATTCCGGTTGATAGCGGGCACCGCGCGCAGCCAGTTCAGGCTGGCATGTGTCGGACCCGAGGGGACATATTCCGCGCTGACAAAGCCCTGATACCCGTCTGCCGCGACCTGCGCGAAAAAACCGGCCAAGTCGATTCGACCGCTGCCGGGTTCGTGCCGTCCGGGGTGATCGGCGAACTGGATATGGCGGGCGCGCGGCCCGAAGCCCTGCCAGCAAGCCAGCACATCGCCGGTGATCCGGTGGGCGTGATAGGCATCAAACTGCAATGCCAGGTTCGGGGCGTTGACCGCGTCTAGCACGGACAGGGCCTGCTCAAAGCCGCACAGGAAATATCCCGGCATATCAAACGGGTTCAGCGGCTCAATCAGAAAATCCTGATCCGGCCACTGGGCTGTGGCCCAGATCAGGTTGGCAACCAGCGTCTGAAATGCCGCATCACCCGACGCATTGCCCGACATGATGTGAACGAACCGCGGTTGCAGCCTGTGTGCCAAGGCCATGGCCCGTTGCATCGCCGCGCGAAATGCAACCTGCCGGTCCGGCACGGCGGCAAACCCGCGTTCGCCTTTCGCCCAATCGCCCGGTGGCGTGTTGATCAGAACCAACGGCAGGCCGCTGGCCCGCAAAGCCCCGCTGAGGTCGTCGGCGTCATGGTCATAGGGAAACAGGCACTCAACACCCTGAAACCCCGCTGTCGCCGCCGCTGCAAACCGCTCGGTCAGCGGAAGTTCAGTGAACAGCATCGTCAGATTGGCCGCGAACCGCATTCAGAACTTCTCGACCCAGGGCCGGATCGCGATTTCCTCTGACCAGGCGCTGCGATGCTGTTTGATCAGCCCAAAATAGGTGGCCGCGACCGCCTCGGGATCCAACAGGGAGTCGGGACGGTCGGCAGGCGCTTCGCGGCCCGGATTGCGGATGCCGCCGTCAATATTGATCCAGGCGACATGAATCCCCTGTGGGTGCAATTCCCGCGACATCGACTGCGCAAGGCCGCGCTGGGCGAACTTGCCCATGGCAAAAGCCGCGGATTGGGCAAAGCCCTTGACCCCTGCCGAGGCCCCGGTAAGCAGGATCGTCCCGCGACAGCCATCAACCGGACTTTGCGCCAACATGCGCGCGGCGGCCTGCTGAGCCACCAGAAACGAACCGAAGGCGGTGACCTCAATGGCGTTGCGCACGGCTTCCGGGTCAATCTCGGCAATCGGGCCGCGCACCCGCGCCGAGGGGTTACAGACCACAACATCAAGCCGCCCGGCCACCGCACCGAACAAAGCCCGGACCGCATCCGGCTGTTTCGCATCGCATGAATGGGCAACCGCCCCGGTTTGTTGCACCAATGCGGCCAGTTTGCCGGTATCCCGCGCCGCCAGATGAACCCGGTAGCCTTCCCGCGATAAAAGCCGGGCCAAAGAGGCGGAATTGCCGCCGCCCGCCCCAACGATCAAGGCTGTTTTCATGTCTTACCCCTCCAACTCCTCCGACGGAATGATCGGGAAAAACTCGCCGTCTGACCACAGGCCAAACCAGCGCTCCAGACCGATTTGCCGGTGCACGCCCAGATCGACCAGACGGTAAAAACTCTTGCGGTCAATCAGCGCTTCCAGATTTGTGCGGATCAGGACATAGGGCGACGGCTCGCCGGTTTCGGGGTGACGTGCCACACGGATCGGGTGGGCGGCACCGGCGGTGGCGGTGTCATCCACATTCGTTGAGAAGGTCACAGACTGGGTTTCGCCTGAGCCTGAAACGTCAAAATCCACCGCCACAAAAGGCGCGTCATCCACGGTGATGCCAACTTTTTCAACCGGCGTGACCAGAAAATATTTGTCATCGTCCTTGCGGATGATCGACGAGAACAGCTTGACCAGCGGTTTACGCCCGATCGGCGTGCCCAGATAGAACCATGTGCCGTCGCGCGCGATCCGCATGTCCAGATCGCCACAGAAATCCGGGTTCCACAAATGCACCGGCGGCGGGCCTTTCTTGCCGGCGGCCCGGGCGGCGTTGGCCAGGGTGTCGGCGGTCGGCTTCACAATATTTTGTGCGTCTTTTTGATTTGGCATTTGTTTATGTCTGTGGCTTTCGTTTTAATGCCGCAAAGGGTTGCGGCACCGCTGTGTGGGGCAACCATAAGCACCGGGGAGCGATTTGTCATGGCTGTATCGACCGAAAACCTTGTACCGGAAATCGCCGCTTTGGGCGATAAACTGGCCCAGGCGCGGGCCAGTATTGGCAAAAGGATCATCGGTCAGCCACAGGTTGTGGACCTTGCCCTGACAGTTTTGCTGTCGGGCGGGCACGGCCTGTTGGTGGGGGTGCCGGGCCTGGCCAAGACCCGGCTGGTGCAAACCCTTGGCACCGTTATGGGGCTGACGGCCAACCGGATCCAGTTCACCCCGGATCTGATGCCGGGCGATATACTAGGCTCAGAGGTTCTGGAAACCGCCAAGGACGGCAGCCGCGCCTTCCGGTTTCTGCAAGGACCGGTGTTTTGCCAATTGCTGATGGCCGATGAAATCAACCGCGCCAGCCCGCGAACCCAGTCGGCCCTTTTGCAGGCCATGCAGGAACGGGAGGTGACCATTGCCGGGGTCGAGCACGCCATGCCGACGCCGTTTCACGTTCTGGCCACGCAAAACCCGATCGAGCAGGAGGGCACCTATCCCCTTCCCGAAGCCCAGCTTGACCGGTTTTTGTTGCAGATCAATGTCGATTACCCCGACCGCGCGACCGAACGCGAAATCCTGTTGTCCACGACAGGCGCAAGCGACGCACAGTCCGAACCGGTCTTTACCGCCGCCGAACTGATCAAGGCGCAGGATATCGTGCGCCGGATGCCTGTGGGCGACAGTGTGGTGGATCTGATCCTGGATCTGGTGCGCGCCGGTCGTCCCGAAGAAGCCACCGCGCCAAAACAGGTGCGGGACTTTGTCAGCTGGGGGCCGGGGCCGCGCGCGGCGCAGGCCCTGATGCTGGCGGTCAGGGCGCGGGCCTTGCTGGACGGACGGCTTGCGCCATCGGCTGAGGATGTGGAGGCGTTGGCCCGGCCGGTTCTGGTGCACCGGATGGCGCTGGGATTTGCGGCGCGGGCACAAGGGGTTTCGCTTGGCTCGGTGATCGATGAAATGGTTGAATCCGCGATGCGAATCGAGGCGGCTGCTTGAGCGTCAGTTCCCCGATAGCTTTGCGCGAGGCCGCTGAAACCCATGCGGCGTCCCTGCCGCCGCTGCTGGCCGAGGCCCAGCATCTGGCAGCTTCGGTCGTCTTGGGCATACATGGGCGCAGACAGGCGGGCACCGGCGAAGAATTCTGGCAGTTCCGCCCCGCCGTGCCGGGCGATCCCTGGCGCAGCATAGACTGGCGGCGTTCGGGGCGCAGTGATGCACACTATATGCGTCAGATGGAATGGCAGGCGGCGCAGTCGGTTCTGCTGTGGATCGACAGCGGCCAATCGCTGGCCTTTTCCGGCGACAAATCCCGGCAGACCAAGCGGGACAGGGCGGTTCTTCTGGGACTGGCCGCCGCCATTCTTCTGGTGCGCGGGGGCGAACGTGTTGGCCTGATCGACGACGCGCATCCGGCTGCGACCGGTACCGCGCAAATTGATCGCATTGCCGCGCAACTGGCCCGACATGACGTCGGGGACGACCACGCAAGACCCTCGGCTAACTTGTTCCCCAAGGGCGGCAAGGCCTTGTTTTTGTCTGATTTTCTGGGCGATTTTGCACCCATAGAACAGGCCGTCGCGCGGGCGGTCGATCGCGGCGTGACCGGCGCGATCGTGCAAATCCTCGATCCCGTGGAAGAGGCGTTTCCCTTTGACGGGCGCACCGAATTCCAAAGCATGTCGGGTGCCCTGCGTTTTGAAACGCTGCGGGCGCGGGGCCTGAAATCGGCTTATCAGGACAAACTGGCAGCGCGCAAAGAGGCGCTGAAATCCGTCGCAGGGCGGGCGGGGTGGCAATATCTGTGCCACCACACCTCGGTTGATCCCTTGCCCGGATTGATGTGGATATTCACGGCGCTTGAACACCGGCGGCACCGATGACAGGCCTTGCCGCAATCGGGTTCCTGTCGCCCTGGCTGCTGGCCGGTCTGCTGGCCTTGCCGGTCTTGTGGTGGCTGTTGCGGGCGGTCCCGCCGGCACCCGTGCGGCGGCTGTTCCCGGCTGTCACCCTGCTGATCGGCCTGAAGGACCCGGAAACCACGCCGGACAAAACCCCGTGGTGGCTGCTTTTGCTGCGGATGTTGGCGCTGGCCCTGCTGATCATTGGTTTCGCCGGACCGGTGCTGAACCCCGGTGATGCAAGGCTGGCGACGGGACCGGTTCTGATCCTGAACGACAGCAGTTGGGCAACGGCGCCCGACTGGACCCGCCGTCAGGAAAAGCTTGCCAATCTGTTGACCGAGGCGCGCCGCCTGGGGCGTCCCGTCGCGCTGGTTCAGTTGACGGACCGGGTGGGGGAAAATCAGGCACCAGAGTTTCGCAACGCAGAGGATTGGCTGCCGGAGTTGGAGGGCCAGGCCCCCGCCGCATGGGAACCGGATTATGCGCCGTTCACAGCCCGCTTGGCCGCAAGTGCAGATCGGTATGATACAATCTGGCTGTCGGACGGGTTGATGCGCGACGGGCGCGCGGCACTTGCGGCGGAATTGCAAGGCAAGGGCCAGTTGCGGGTGATCGAAACAGGCAATCCCGTGACCGCCTTGTTGGCCCCGCGTTTTCAGGACGGCCAGATCGCACTTGACCTTCAGCGCAGCCTGGCCGGGGTTGAGCAGACCTTTAAGGTTGATGCTTTCGGTCCAGATCCGTCAGGGGTTGAGCGTCTGCTGGCCAGTGCCGACAGCGTTATTACGCCCGACGCCTTGTCGGCGCAGGCCCTGTTTGATCTGCCGACCGAACTGCGCAACCGCCTGAAACGCTTTGCCATCGCGGGGGTGCGGTCAGCCGGGGCGACGGCCCTGTCGGATGACGCGCTCAAGCGGCGCAAGGTCGCGCTGTTCGCCGGTGGCCGCCCCCGCGAGGGGCAGGAATTGATCACGCCGCTCCACTATCTCAGGAAGGCGCTGGCCCCCAGCGCCGAACTGATCGAGGCCCCGGTGCGCGAAAGCCTGCTGGCCGACCCGG